>JAFBAF010000352.1 GCA_019247895.1 Parafilimonas sp.
TGCGTTATTATAAAAATGTAATTGCAGAAAACGGTGAGGGCGGAAATAAAAACAACAGAACCGGTGCCGATGGAAAAGATATTATTATTGAAGTGCCATTAGGTACTATTGCAAGAGATAAGGAAACAGGCAAATTAGAAGAAGAGATTTTAGAAGATGGCCAGGAAGTAATATGGCTACCGGGTGGCAGAGGCGGATTGGGGAATGCGAATTTTGCAACTGCCACCAACCAGGCACCTGAATATGCACAGCCCGGCGAACCAGGCAATGAAGCATGGAAAACACTTGAGTTAAAAATTTTAGCTGATGTAGGCCTGGTAGGTTTTCCAAATGCAGGTAAATCCACTTTGTTATCGGTGCTTACAGCTGCGAAACCAAAAATTGCAGATTACGCTTTTACAACCTTAACACCTCAGTTAGGAATTGTTGAATACAGAGATGGCAAGTCTTTTTGCATAGCAGACTTACCTGGAATTATTGAAGGTGCTGCTGAGGGAAAAGGTTTAGGTCACAGATTTCTCCGGCATATTGAACGCAATTCTGTTCTGCTTTTTATAATTCCTGCAGATAGTAAAAATTATAAAGAAGAATTTGAAATTTTATTAGATGAATTACGTGAGTTCAATCCTGAACTGCTTCAAAAGGATTTTTTAATAGCAATAAGCAAAAGTGATATGCTTGATGACGAATTAAAGGCTGATATTGAAAAAGATCTTCCGAAAAATATCCCGCATATTTTTATTTCGTCTGTTGCAAATCAAAATTTAAATGAACTAAAAGATATGCTTTGGAAATCACTAAATTCCCGATCAGGCGGAAAAGCTAATACATAAAACATACTTCCATAATAAACATAGGTTACCTTTTATTAATTCCAGTATTAACGTGTATGAATTACACATTGATTCTTCTGGATCAGCCAAAGCTACCTTTTGTTTGCTTCGTGAAATTGTTAGCCAACTCGATTGAAGGTCATTGAATGATTAAATTTTTTGACATTAAAAAACGATCATGTAATGAGTTCCTTTTTAGGATCGAATTCCATGAGACCATTTAAAAACAATTAAAAACAAACTCATGAAACAGGCATTTTTAAAATTCTCAGGTAAGAAATTAATTGCAGCAGCATTTTTATCAGCCTCAGTATTATTTACGCCACATGGCAGTAACGCAGGTACTAAAGGTATAATAGAAATTATATCGGGTGAAAATACGAGTATTCAATTCAGTGGCAGCACCACAGATGCGCTACTTTTCAAAGTGCATATAAATAACGAAAAGGGAGACAATTTTACATTAACTATCAAAAATAATAATGGTGATGTATTGTTTACAAAATCTTTTAATGACTTAAATTTTCAAAAGCAATTTAAAGTGCTGAAAGGTGACCAGGATGGTGGCCGTTACTACTTCACAATTACTTCTAATAACAAAGCCATTGAAGACACTTATGAGATCAGTGCCGCTTCGCATCTTGTAGAAGATGTTGCTATCAACAAACTTTAAAGATTATTTTATAACCGCAAAAGCCTTTTTGAAGCATTTTCAAAGAGGCTTTTTTATTTTAATCCCTCTATAACAATTCGTTATAAAAACATTTTGAAAATCGATCGTAAATTTGTTCTCCCACAATAAAAGCAGGTTTATCCTGTTTTAAAATTGTCCAATTATCCATTTAACAAAAATCAATTTTACTCCAATGAAGAAACTAGTTTTCGCGTCTGCGGTTTGTATTGTATTATTCACATCCATGATAGCAGTAAATAAAACAAATGCTGATTATTCTAATGTAACAAAGAAGGAAGTTACAAATGGAGAAATAAGCAACTCAGTTGCAGTAAATTACTGGATTGATTCATTATATAATTCAATGAATTTAAACGCTACCGGCTTGTCCCGCTCAGTTTTTTTTACAGCCTGTAAAGGCTACGAATACCTCCTTTCTCAAAACAAATTGTTAAAACAAGGTCTTTTAACTATTTGCGATTACAGCCAGAGCAGCAGCAAAAAAAGGTTAATAGTTCTTGATCTCAACCAGGGAAAAATTCTTTTCAATACTTATGTAGCACATGGCCATAATTCCGGCAATGATTTCGCTACCACTTTTTCTAATAGCGACGATTCACATAAAACTTCTTTAGGATTTATGGTAACCGCAGAAACCTACAATGGTGATAATGGCTATAGTATGCGTTTGGACGGCATGGAAAGCGGTTTTAATAATAATGTAAGGGCACGCGCCATTGTTATGCATGGAAGTAATTATGTGAATAGTGACCGCGCTGCCAGCGGCGTAATGATGGGACGTAGTTTTGGTTGTCCGGCCGTTCCTGCTGCCGAGGTAAAAAACATCATTGATTGTATTAAGGGCGGAAGTTGCTTTTTTAGCTATTATCCTGACAAAAACTACACAAAGGCTTCCAAAATAATTAATGCAGATTTTAACTGGCCGGTTATGCAATCTCTCCAAATTGCATCTGTAAAAATACCGGACAGCTTAAAGAATTTGTCGTTGACCGGCATGCAGGTTAATTGATGATTTTTTATAAACATTTTGCTTTACTTTTGCCGCCCATATTATAGAAGAAAATCTGGATGCAATTAAATTAATTAAGATGTCGTATTTAACTACTGAAAAGAAAACAAACATTTTTACCGAATTTGGCGGTAAAGCAGAAAACACCGGTTCTGTTGAAGCACAAATTGCTTTACTCACGGAACGCATTTCAAGTATTTCAAAACATTTGAAAACGAATAAAAAAGACTTTGACACAAACGGCGGTCTTATGCGTATGGTTGGTCAGCGTAAACGTTTGCTTACCTATCTTCAAAAACATAACCTCCAGGGTTATCGTGCTTTAATTGAAAAGCTTGGTTTAAGAAAATAACTACATTTTAAAATAGCCTGCATCCCAACTACAATTATGGTTGGGATTACTTTATTTAATAACGGCGCCGTTTTAAAAAGTGGTTGCTCTCATTTATCCCGCATTTTTCTGTCATCTAATCTTTAAATTATGTTATCTCAACCAATACAATCAAGTTTTAAACTGCCTAACGAACAGGAAGTGATTATTGAAACCGGCCGGCTTGCCCGCCAGGCGGATGGCGCTGTTACGGTTCGCCAGGGAAACTGTATAATTCTCGCTACCGTTGTTGCATCAAAGGAACCAAAAGAAGGCCAGGATTGGTTTCCGCTAACGGTTGATTACAATGAAAAATTTGCTTCAGCCGGAAGAATTCCGGGTTCATTTTTCAAACGCGAAGGCAGATTAAGTGATTATGAAGTATTGATCAGTCGTTTAATTGACCGTGCTTTACGTCCGCTTTTTCCAGATGATTATTTCTGTGATGTCCAGGTTTTAGTTACACTAATTTCTTCAGACCCTGAAGTAGTGCCTGATTCATTAGCTTGCCTTGCAGCCAGTGCTGCGTTAGCAGTTTCCGACATTCCAATAAAAGAAATTATTTCCGAAGTGCGTGTAGCAAGGGTTGACGGCCAAATGACCATTAATCCAACCCGTTCTCAACTTGCAAAAGCGGATATGGATTTTATGATCGGCGCAACTGAAAAGAACCTGATGATGGTGGAAGGTGAGAGTAAAGAATGCAGTGAAGAAGATTTGGTGAATGCTTTACAATTAGCACATGATGCTATCCGCATACAAATAAATGCGCAAAAAGAATTGCGTGATAAAGTTGGTTCTAATGAAAAACGTGAATACGCAAAAGGTGAAGTGAATGAAGAATTAAAAGCGAAAGTTGAAGCTTTTGCAAAAGACCGTTTATACCAGGTTGCAAGTGGCGGCACTGCAAAAGCAGAACGCAGCGAAGCATTCAAGTTGATAAAAGATGAAATGCTGTTGAGTTTGCCCGAAGACACGACAGACGACCATATAAAATTGGCAAAAAAATATTATGAAGACCTACAGTGGGAAGTTGTGCGCAATATGATCTTAGATGATCGCAAACGTTTGGATGGAAGAAAGCTCGATGAAGTTCGTCCGTTAAATATGGAAACTGATATTTTGCCTTCTCCGCATGGTTCTGCATTATTTACAAGAGGCGAAACACAATCTTTAACTACTGTTACATTAGGTACTCCTTTAGATGAATTATTAATTGAAAGTGCTGCAACAAGTGATTACAGCAATTTCATTTTGCATTATAATTTTCCTCCGTTTTCAACAGGTGAAGTAAAGCCAATGCGTGGGCCTGGCAGACGTGAAGTTGGTCATGGTAACCTTGCAATGCGCAGCTTAAAACAAATGATGCCCGGCAAAGATTATCCTTACACCGTTCGTATTGTTAGTGATATTTTGGAAAGCAATGGTTCATCATCAATGGCTACTGTTTGCGCAGGTTCTCTTGCGTTAATGGATGCGGGTGTTCCGCTTCCAAAACATGTAAGCGGTGTTGCCATGGGTTTGATTACAAGAAGCAGCGATAACAAATATGCAATCCTCACAGATATTTTAGGTGATGAAGATCACTTAGGTGATATGGATTTTAAAGTTACCGGTACCCGGGATGGTATTTGCGGTGTACAAATGGATATTAAAATTGATGGCCTTAGCATGGATGTAATGCGTGAAGCTTTAGAACAGGCACGCAAAGGAAGATTGCATATTTTGGATGCGATGTATGAAGCGCAACCTGCAGCAAGAGAAGAAGTTAAATCTCATGCGCCACGTATGGAAAAGCTCATCATTGATAAAGAATTTATCGGTGCTGTTATTGGCCCCGGTGGTAAAGTGATACAGGAAATACAGAAGGAAACCGGCACTACAATAAACATAGAAGAAGTTGGTAATTATGGTGAAGTAAAAATATTCTCTACCAATAAAGAAGCTGTTGAAAAAGCATTAAGGTGGGTGAAAGGAATTGTTGCCGTACCGCAGGTTGGTGAAGTGTACGAAGCAAAAGTAAAAACTATTCAGCCTTACGGAGCCTTTGTTGAATTTCTTCCCAAGAAAGAAGGTTTATTACACATTAGCGAAGTAAGCTGGAAACGTTTGGAAACAATGGAAGGCGTGTTAAAAGAGGGTGATATTGTTAAGGTTAAACTAGTTGGTTTAGATCCTAAAACAGGCAAGTTTAAATTGAGCCGTAAAGCTTTAATGCCTAAACCTGAAATGCAGCCGAGGCCGAAACCACAGGAAGAGCAATAATTTTAATGATTATAGTAAAACCTAACATTGAAAAATTGTTAGGTTTTTTTATGTTGATGATTGATTGAGGACTAGCCGCGATTGATTTGTGTCTGTGTCTCACAAAATTGAACCATAATTGTTGGCGATGATATCAACCGATAAAAAGCTTTCAAAACTTTTGTTTAGAGAATGCCGGCAGGGAGCATGAGGATAAGTGGTTGACACACGATGCTCATTCCTTCACAAACTTTCCAGTATAAACCTCTGCGCCGGCTTTCAACTGCAAAAAATAAATTCCGGCACTTAACTGATTAACATTAATTGAAACACTATTACTGCCCTTAAATTGTTTGCCTGTATATATAAGTTGCGCTACTCTTCCTGTAACATCGGTAATGGAAATTAAAACATCGGATGGCTTTAAGAGTTGGTATTGCAAAAGCATTTTATCATGCGCAGGGTTTGGCGCAATAATCATATGTTGATTTTTTGATGCAGTTTGCGCAACGTTGTTTGAGGAAATAGAAAGGTTAACGGGCATTTCATAAAAACCAACGATGCCTTCACCGCTTATATTTCTTACACATGGTGAACCGCCAATAGCATGCCCACGAAACGAAACATAATGTATATTCTTCAGCGGTTTCTTTGAAGTGAGTACCAGTATTGAATCATTAATTTCACCAGATTTAATTTTATTATCACTGTCATCTAATACAAAATCATTTTCGGTGCCCGGCTCCCACACATAACTGTCGTTTTTGTTTTTAAAATAGAGCGCTATTTCTTTTTTACCTGTTTGCACGGCATGTGTTACCTGCGGAGATTCTATATTAACAAGTGTATCCGGCGCTTTATAAATATCCCTGTTCACCAACGGAAATAAATGTTCAGCCGTTACGCGATAACCGTTGTCATAAAAATAATGGCATGTATCTCCCGCGTGTTCGGTTCCGTTGGTTGCATAAATGGAAGTGTTTGCAATTTCCATTGCTAATTCACGTTGCGCCTCCTGTATTTTATTTACAGCCGGTAAGGGCTGGCCGCAGCCTTGTTTTATTTGTATGATGTATAAATGTTGAAAACCGGTATAATCTTTTTGCCAGCCATTATACAAATTATAGAAACTGTTTTTATAAGTATTAATGCTATTATCTGCATAGGAATCCGCTTCACCCTGGTACCAAAAAATTGCTCTTATATTATTTTGGAAACCTGTTTCTGTTATGCGTTTCAACAAGCGGCCGTAGTTTGTTGTTTGGTCAACTGAGTCAGTATTATTCCGCTGAAACCAGTTTATTGGTTCGCCACTGTTAGCGCCGTTAAAAATAGCAACAGGAATCTTGTAAGTATCTTGAATCAACCGTGCAAGCCGTAAACCCCATTGCCCGGCATTGCCATCACCGCCCCAATCCCAAATATCACCATTTGCTATAAACCATTTTGGCGTATAACCATTAGTATTGCCGGATCCCCAAACACGTATAAACTCACTTTGGTTTTCGGCATTTGATGAACCGTAAATTTCTCCTGCCGCGGCATTAGATTGGCCTTGTATAATAAACGCATCACCCGCGGTGATACCGCTTACTGTTTTCAATAAAGAATTATGAGAGCCGCCAACGGCATACACCTCAAAATTATATTCGGCAAGCTCTGCTTTTATGTTCATGCTGAATGAAAACTCTGCAATATTTTGTTTAAAAGAAAGCCTGGTGAAAAAACTATCTGCGGGAACATTATTTCGATATTCTTTTATTTTGATTTTATTAAAAGCGCCGGTGGAACGTTTTATGTAGCCACTAATTTTTACAACGCCTTCATTTGTTATAAGGTTTCTTGGCACAATAGATGAATCGTCTGGCAGCTCATTAAAATTTATCTGGCCAATCGCCGTAAATGCATAAAACATGCAGGCGATTGCAAGTAAAAACTTGCTCATAAAATGTAGCAGTGGTAAATTTTAGTTTTCTTAATAGTTTTAAGTACGGTAAACTATATACGGTTAAAATAAAAAAAGATTTACTCTAAGATCGTTAATTGTTATTCGACGATTGAAAAAGTTTTGTGAGAGTGAAAAATTTATTGCTGAAAAACCTATTTATTGAAATAGTTGGTAAGAGCATCCCAATAATGTTGCTGCCAGCCAATAGTTAAATGTTCTTTCAACCCTTCCGGGAAACCTATATGATCGAATATTAGTTTTGTGCCGGAACCTTGTGGCAAAAGTTCAAATCTTGCAATAGAATAAATTCCTTCAGGCCAATCTACCACGCGCCATGCTTCAACAATTCGCTTGTTGGGAATTAACTCTAAAGTTCTACCCATTATATGCCCGTCGAATAACGAAAAAGCACCGCCAACAACAGGATCAATGTTAGCCGAAGTCGCACTAAGATCAGGGAATGATTTTTTTATACAATCACTAAACTGTTTTGAACTCAATAAAGTTTCATATAAAAGTTGAGGGCTTACATTAAAATCAATTTCCTGGTGAATCGTTATTCCTTTCACAGAATCTGCATCATTAAAATGCTCTTTCATCGCATTTGTTTGAGCCACTACAGAAGATTGAAGAATAAAAGTTGCTGTTATTAAAGTTATGCAAACTGAGAATTTCTTACACATAACTAACTTTTTAAAATACAAAATTATTCTCCTGTTTCCAACAGTTACGTATAAAACTATTGACTAATTGCCGCAGATGCATTCAGCTTGCCATATCCAAAATTCTTTGTTTTGTTTGGATAAGAACTTGCAGTTGTTGTAAGCCTGTTTATAATTTGCGCCCTTGTTTCTGTTGGATGTACGCTCCAAACCAAAGCAGCTATACCGGCAGAAGTTGATGTGGCAACAGAGGAACCACCAACAGTGCTTGGCACATCACCACTCATTGCATTACAGATAGGATTTCCTTTATCACTTGTTTTTTCCATTACAATTACAAAGTCAATTTGTGTTCCTTTATGACAATCACTGCAAGCCTTTAAAGTATTCGTGTTTTGTACGCCTGTGATTGCTTCAACAGTTGGCAATGTTGCAGGAAATATCACGCCGATAAATGTTGTAAAATCTGTTGATGTACCACCTGCGCAAAACATCAGTTTGCCTTTATCGTAAGCATATTGTATAGCATCTTTTATTTGAGAAGAAGTGGTAATGCGCCCAACACTCATGCTTGTAATTTTTATTGAAGTGTCGTCACCGGCATACGTATATGCATCGGAAACACCTTTTACTTCTTTGCTGTTATCAATAATAACATCGGTTACAGCTTTGCACACAACAAGGCTGCTGTTATAAGCAACACCGCATGAATTTCCATCTACACAGCGCGGCGCTGTTGCAGTGCTGCTCATTGCAGTACCATGACCACAATTATCATCAGCACTTGTTGCACCGGGCAACGTAAATATTTTTTGTATTGTTCTGCCTGAAGAATAACCCTGGTTAAACTGGCTATTCATATTATCCTGGTCAGGACTAACACCTGTATCAATCACCATAATTTTCATGCCTGCACCGGTGCTCACATTCCATGCCTGTGGAATATTGTGATACAAATAATCCCATGATTGTTTTGCGCCGGGCAAAATAGTTGTGTAATCATCGCCTTCATGCAAACTTGTGTCGCCCACATAACCGCCACAGCCTGCACCAAGATCTGCCGCAAGCTGGTTGTACATTTCGTTATCATAATCTTCCGGCTCATAACCCATCGGCTCTACATAACGGATCAATTTACTGTTGCGCAATAATTTTATTGTGCTCATGTTATCAATCTTTACATCAATAACAGGCAGTTTATTTTCTTTCCAAACTTCAACAT
>JAFBAF010000060.1 GCA_019247895.1 Parafilimonas sp.
TTAATGTTTGGTCCTCCGTGAAAGTAGTGTAGCATAGCCAAAAAGAAAGTTGCCAAGTATTCTCTCAATAACCATTTCCAAAGCTCACTGTACAAAGGCATAATGCTTGCCATGTGATTTAGCTGACCGCTGTTTGCAACGGTGAATTTTCCATCGGGATTAATGAAGCTTTTTGGTAAATGCTTCATCGTTGAAGGTTATAAGTGAGTTTCATGCGCTTCGACTATAACAGTTTACCTGTAGCAACTTTCAAACTAATACAACAATCATGTTTAATTATTGCCATCAATTTCCGGTCAGGATTTAAACAATACTTCTGGATAACCACCTTTCATATTCATTTCATGTTGCATCATTACTGAATTGAGGATTTACACAATTGATTTAAATAAAGAACGGTAAGAATAATTAATAGGAGTTTTGAAAAATCGGACCTGCAATTGCAACAAATAAGGGAAGCAGGCGTTCTTAAAATGAATCCAAATCTTAAGAAAAATGAATTTAGAAAATTCCAGGCTAAAAGCTATGAGGCGCTATTTAAAGCAGTTTCCTGAAGCATCAGCAAAATTGCAGGACATAGTAGCACTCGCTGCTCAAATAACAGGCGTTCCTGTTGCATTCATCACGCTTCTTGATAAGGACATACAATGGATAACCGTAAAACATG
Organism: Parafilimonas sp.; assembly: GCA_019247895.1. Taxonomy (GTDB): domain Bacteria; phylum Bacteroidota; class Bacteroidia; order Chitinophagales; family Chitinophagaceae; genus Parafilimonas. Next base: position 668 of record JAFBAF010000060.1, read on the forward strand.
GTTACGAGGTGGAGCAAATGCCAAGACATACATCGTTTTGCACACATACCATTCAGCAGGAAGATGTAATGGTGGTTGAAGATGCTTTACGCGACGAAAGGTTCAGTTCGAATCCGCTTGTCATAAATCCGCCTTCAGTAAAATACTATGCAGGCACATCATTAAAAAATGCGGAAGGACAAAATGTAGGAACATTGTGTGTGATGGATGTACAAACGCATCATTTGAACTTTAGCCAACTTGAATCTTTAAAAGTGTTGTCAAGACAAGTTACGAGTATTTTAGAATTGAGTGTTTCCATAAGCTATCTTAAAAAAAGCCTGGAAGAAATACATGAGCGCAATAAAGCTTTAAAAAGAATTGCGCATGTTCAATCGCATGAGATACGCGGACCACTTAGCACCGTAATGTCGGTAATGAACTTAATAGCCGAGGAAGGTTATGCTCATAAAGAATATTTTCAACTATTAGATACCGCAGTAAAAAATTTAGATAAAAAAATATGCGGCATTGTAGAGATCAGTAATACTGCTGGCGTTTTGCAATGATGCAACTAATGTTTGGTGTTTGTAGGAGGTTCATACATAAAAACTGCACATAATATGAGACCTGCGTCATAGTGAAAAACGCCAACTGCTCATTTAATATTCAACTGTTTAAAGGCTGCGGGATGGCAGTGAATACCCCGCTGAAGCCATGTGTGTTTGCATTGTGGCGGAGTAGTAACGTACAGCCCGAACTTCAGTTGAATAAAGACACGAACGGTGAGAGCCCCAAATAATTTATACATTATAGTTCATAAATAAGGATCAACAACCTTCTTTTTTTTCATCAACAACCATTCGCCATCAGCTTACCGTCAAGAAATTGCTTTGCGCGTGGCACATCACTTTCATCAAGATGTTCGATTATGATTGGAATGTTTGGATGATGTTTTGACAAACGTTGTAAATACAAATCGTAATTAAGCGAACCTAAACCCGGGGCAGGTAGTTCAATAGAACCTACGCCACGTAACGCATGTGCTTCACTTGCATCAATATCTGCCATTTGCACGCCTTGTGCAGATTCTGCACGCTTAACATCTTTGGCGTGAGAGATTTTTATTTTATGTGATAATGCATTGAATATTTGATTGAGCGTTTGATCCATCTTGTCTATGTTATGCTCTTCAAAATAATTGGTTGGGTCCATCAACAAACCTAAGTGCGGATCATCAACATCAGCAAACAAGCGTAATGTTTCTTCTACAGAACCGATTACATTGTTCACGTAAGTTTCAACAAGAAACGTTACACCATGCTCACGTGCAAAATCAACCAGTTCAGCAATTACATTTCTGCAATCTTCATAACCTTCTTCTGTTTTGTTTTTTGGATGATGTACCCAGTCGCTATCAGGATCAAATGTGCCGGATTCACTAATTACATACGGACTGCCCAATTCATTTGCAAACCTGATTAATTGTTTAAGGTGATCAAGATTGCTTTTTCTTTTATCAGCGTTTGGATGAACAAGATTAGTATAACCCGAGATACAGGAGACAGGTAAGTTATAACTTCGAAAAGTATCTCTTATCTTTTTGCATTTTTCTGATGTGATCTGATCGGTGCCAAGCTCCATATCTTTAAAACTAACATCGAGCTGAACAGTATTAAAACCAATATCACGAATGCGCTTTGCTGTTTCCTCTAATGTATAAGGAAAGTAACCGGTAAAGATGCCGACTTGTATCATGTGTTTTAGTTTATAATGTATATAGGTGATGAACAATTAGCCATTTAAAATTTCTTCTATCGCAACCGCACGGTGTTCGCGATAGGAATGGTAGCAGGCTTCTACAAGAGCCATCGTTTTCAAATTGTCTTTGCCGCTTATTTCAGGTTCAGTATTCGTTTCAATGGCAGATATTAATTGTGCCATTGGTCCTGCAAACGCATCTGGAAACCATACTTCACTCCATCTTGGCTGATACCATTTATCAGCGTGCCTCGTTGTTGCCAAATCAAATGTGCTTGGTGTAGGTTCAGGATAAAAAGGCCAGCCAATTGTTCCCTTTGCAACACCTTCTGTTCCTTCTACCCGCCATTGAATATAAATATCACCCTGCCCGCCTTCACGCACAGGTCCTGCCCATACATCATCCCATGCAGATGCACGCAAACCGTTCTCATATTCTAAAATATAAATAGCAACACCATCTTCATGCTTAAATTTTTTTGCTGTACGCGGATCTTCGGTCACACTTGCATACACACGCAACGGATCACCAAACCAATAACGAAAAGTATCAAGATGGTGAATGCTCATGGTACGAAGTGTGGCATATCCTAATTCTTCCTGCCACGGCATCCAGTGCGGAATAGCCCGCATATCAACAGAAGCAAAAACAGGCTTGCCTAAAAGTTGTTGGTTTAATGCAGATTTACATGCTCTTACAGATTGATCATACCGCATGTTTTGATTTACAGCTAACACAATGCCTGCATCTTCACACAGCGTAACAATTTCTTTTGCCTGTTTATAATTTATGCCTAACGGTTTTTGTGCAAGAATGCCTTTTATGTGATCTGCATGTTTCACTGCTTCACGTATTACTTCAAGTTCTGTTTGCGGCGGAACAGCAATATCAATTATGCTGACGGATACATCATTTAAAAGTTCATGATATGAGTTATATACTTTTTCAATGTTGTGTCTTTTTGCAACTGTCTCGCTGTTTTTCCTGTTACGTGATGCAATGGCAACGGCGTTAAAACCTGCATTGCGATAAGCCACCAAATGGCAATCCGCCATAATAAAACCTGAACCGATGCAACCAATGGTCATCGACTTATTTTGCGGCATTTGCGGCAGATAATCTAACTGTATATCTTCTGCTTTCATAAATAATTTTGTAAAACAATTGCTATGAGCTACTGGCTAACAGCTTTGCTACTTCACGTTAAGTGTTATTTCGTTTTCTTTTCTAAGAAAATCTGTGTTGGAAGATAAATGTGCAGCGCCTGATTCAAGTATCGCATTATTCGGAACTGTTTTCAACGGTGTAATGCATGAAGTACTTTTTTCACGAAAGGGAACATTATAACTTAAATTATAAGCAGAGATGAAAGACCAGCGTGGCTTATCAGACAGGTTGCCTTCAGACATGTGCAAAATGTTACTGTGAAAGAAAAGCACATCACCCGGATTCAATTCTACATAAACTCTTTCACACACCTTCATTGCTTCTTCCACAAAAGACATATCTGCACCTTGTTGTTCACCAACAAAATTGTGTTCAAACCTTCCCATTTTATGTGAACCTTTAAGCACTTGCAAACAACCATTTTCTTTTGTTGCTTCGGTAAGTGCTGTCATAACACTAATGAGCGCTTCAGGATATAAAAAACCGTTTTTATACCAATAGCCATAATCCTGGTGCCATTCCCATGCACCACCCACTTTTGGTTCTTTCTGCATCAGTTTTGAATGAAAGTGGCAAACCTTGCCATCTCCCAACAATGTCTGCACTGCATTTACCATAGCTTCACTTCTAACCATCAAACCAAAAGCATCATCACCCGGCGTAAACCAAAGTGTGAGTCTTGTACTTTTACCTGACTGATCATTAAAGTCCCATGCATTGCCGAGAAGTGCATCATCATGCGTTGCGTAATTATACAGCAACTCTATTTCTTCATCATTAAAAAAATTCGGCAAGACAAGATATCCATCTTCATTGTATTGGGCCTTTTGAGCTGAGGATAATTTTATATTGTTCATAAAGCAAGATTTTCTGTGTTCAAATTTCGCATTTATCATCACACAGTAAAATGTTTTTTAGGAATCGGTAAATTTAATTACTGATAATGATTGTCAGTTTTAAATGAAATTGAAGCTGTAACTAAGTTGGCAACTTAGTCTTGCCGTATTTCACAAATGGTATCAGATATAAACAGGTATTTCGAAATAAAAAACGTAACAAGGCGTTGCCGGCTATAATTAAGCTGGAAATAAAGTTGATGAAAGTTTTTCCGGGGGAATTATACACTGGCATTACAGCTTTGCAGCGATCAGATTGGTTTTATTATGGTTAAATATTTGCTTTTCCTAAGGCATGAACACGTTATTTCCTTTAGAGCTCAGGTTTCCCGAAGGCTTTACTTATTATCATGATTTTTTAAGCGAAGAGGAGGAAACAAAATTAGTTGGCGAAATATCTAAACTCGACTTACAGAATATGCATTATCGCGGCTATACGGCAAACCGTAAAACAGCAAGCTTTGGTTACGATTACAACTTTGAAAACAATTCACTGAACAAAGGAAAAGAAATTCCTTCATCGTTCAATTGGCTTATTAAAAAAACAGCAAACTTCATTAATGTTAACATGAACAGGTTTGCAGAAATGCTGGTAACAGAATATCCGCCGGGAGCTGTTATCAATTGGCATCGCGATGTACCACAATTTGATTTGGTTGCCGGCATTTCTTTACTCGCCGATTGCACATTTAAATTGCGGCCTTATGATAAAGCAAAACAAACACGTTCATCTGTTATTTCATTTCCTGTGCAGCGCCGTTCATTGTACGCAATGATGGGGAGTGTTAGATGGAATTGGCAACATAGCATTGCACCTGTACCGCAAACCCGGTATTCAATTACATTGAGAACATTCAAAACATAATACCTAATTGTTTATGGGTTCACTCTTTATAAAATGAAAACACTTTGTTTGGAAATTGAATAAAGAAAAGTTGATAGAATACTTTGGACGCAGCAGTTTTTTACTACATGGAACGATGAGCCTCACATCATTTAAAAAAGCGCACACTATTTTCTTACCGCACGTTTCTTTGCAGACTTTTTGGGAGCTGATTTCTTTGCTGTCTTTTTAGCAGCAGCCTTACTTACCGGTTTTTTCTTTCCTGTTTTCTTTGGTTTCTTTTTTTCAACAAGATGTTTTACGCCTTCTTTTATAGAATCAAAAGCTTCGCCGGCAAACTCAACTACATGATCTTTACCTGTAACAATTTCATCTTTGATATGTGAGGCGGTATCACCTACTTTTTCAAGCAATGTTTTTTTCTTAGCAGTTTTTTTTGAAGGCTTTTTTTTCGCTGGCATAATTTAAGTTTAAACTAAATGTATACAATTCTCACCAGGTTACAATCACCACTATCTTTATAGCCTCAAATAAAAAAGAGGCTGCCTAACTTTAGGCAGCCTCTTTTAAAGCTATAAGTTGTTGATTAATTAACCTGGTATTTATTAAGTGTTGATGTAGTGATGTAAGCAGTTCCATAAGTAACATTTGTTACCATTTTTATTATTCCCACACCTTGTGCAACATAATAATCTATAGTGCCTATATTTCCGATATAAAGTACGCTTAAAGAAACCTGCGTGTGAATAACATTATTATATGTTTCCCCGTGAATTGTAAGGCTGTAATTTTTTTTGATGATTGTGCCATTACCGGTAGCAGGAAATCCAAACAAACTTCCTGCCGGCGCAGACCATTCTGTTCCCTTTGCTACATTATCTTTCAGGAATAATACTTCCGTCGGAATTACACCTACACCATTAACATTGATATTTGAATATTGATAGTAATCATGATTCTGCTGGCAATAATACACAGTGTCTGTTGTTGTGGCTGAGCTAAGCGTAGTGGCAGTATAAACTTTGCCATTGATCGTTGATTGTTTTGAAAGTACTTTATCAGTATATTTTTCAGTAGTTGAAGTACCGCCTGATTCTGTTACTTCATTATACTTCCAATAAGTGCCTTTTGTAAGCGGTAAATAAGTTACAGAAACCGATGCGGCAGCATTACCTGTGCTGTTAGCTGACAAACGATCCGTTGTTACATCTTTTGAACATCCTGCAATAGCGAAAAGAAGGGCATAGCCGATTATTTTTTTCATAAATAGTTTGTTTTGTTTTGCAATATTAGAAAGAGATTTACCTGAGCAGATAACACTGTTCACCAACGTATAATTTCCGTTCGTAACCGTTAGGAATTAGATGGTAAAAAAACTTGCAATTGATTGAATTATATTTATTTATGATACGTTGTTGTTCGTTCATTGTATATAACATACACTGAGTAGTAAAAACTTGTTTTGAGATTACAGCACTTAAAAAGTCGCCGCGAAGTTTTGTTTTATCACCATTAAATTATTGATTGATAAATTTGAATGATGGAACAAAAGATATGTGATGATATAGGCTTAATAAAGAAGTTAAAACTCCCTGGAGTACATGTGTGTGAAGAATGTATTAAAACAGGTGGAAAATGGGTGCATTTGAGAACTTGCCAAACTTGTGGTGTAACTTTATGTTGTGACTATTCACCGAACCAACACATGACACAACATTATCTCCAGTCACATCATAAAGTTATAATTTCTGCTGAACAAGGTGAGAGATGGTTATGGTGTTATAAACATGAAATAATAGTAGAATATTAATCCCGCCCGCAAAAAGTAAAGATTTACTATAAATGCAAATGCTTCGTTCAAGGTAATTGAAAAAAATGTTGATATTGATTTCTTCCTATCATCTATTTACGTATTAAAGTGGTGTAATCTAAAGTTTCTGCGTGTTTCTATGCCTAACTTTATCTGATTACATTAAATTTGATAATAATTAATTAACAGCCATTCATTTAATAAAACACCAAGATGAAACCTAAACTAAAGGCAGCGTTTACGGCACTGATACTGATGGCAGCGATTTCCTGTAAAAAAGAAAACGCCGGTGTGCTGTCATCCGGTATCAACAGCGAAAATTCAACACAGCAAAATATTCCTTCCATAACTATAGGAACACAAGTATGGACGAAAAAAAATTTGGCCGTAAGCCGTTATAATAATGGAGACATTATACCGGAAGTAACAGATTCTGCACAGTGGGCTAACTTAACTACCGGTGCATGGTGTTGGTATAATAACGATTCTGCTACTGGCGCTGTTTATGGTAAGTTATACAACTGGTTTGCAGTAAATGATCCAAGAGGATTGGCTCCTGAAGGTTGGCATGTAGCGAGTGACTCGGAATGGTGGACAGTGGGAGATTTTTTAGGAAGTACTGCAGGTGGTGAATTAAAGGAAACCGGAATAAGCCACTGGATGGACCCTAATGTGGATGCCAATAACAGCAGCGGCTTCAAAGGACTACCGGGCGGCTATCGCAGCGAAACCGGACAATTCTGCTATATCAAATATCTTGGTTTATACTGGACCGCTACAGAGTTTAATGGTTCAACTGCCTGGTATCGCCGCCTGCTTTGCTATAGCAACTTCCTGGATTACTGGCGCTTCCCAAAAACTATGGGTTTCTCAGTCCGGTGTATCAAGAATTAATCATTGATTTACTATTTCACACTATATCTTTTACTGCAAAACATTCAACATGAAAATAATATTCGCAACTTGTGCAGTTTTAATGCTTATAGCAATTTCCTGGACCAAACAAAACAACGACACTCAACCCGGCAT
>JAFBAF010000097.1 GCA_019247895.1 Parafilimonas sp.
CCTTGAGGTTGCAGAACAGTTAAGTGAGGACAATACAGAATTGATTATAATCGGTATTGAAGGTGCAGGCAAGTTTGGTATTGAAGGAGCAGGAAAATTTATTGCAGCAAAAGTTGCCGGTTATTTGAGGCAGTATATTTCTTCACCGATAAAAATAATATCGCTGAATTTGGATAAACATAAACCTGCAGTGATAACATTAAGTGAAGAAATAAACTTCGACGATAAAAACGTTTTATTGGTTGATGATGTGAGCAACACCGGCAAAACCTTGATGTACGCACTAAAACCTTTTATGCAATATCATCCTAAAACCATTCAAACATTAGTGATGGTGGAACGTATGCATAAAGAATTTCCAATTAAACCTGATTATGTGGGTTATTCTATTGCAACTGCGCCGGATGACTATGTGCAGGTAGAAGATGAGAATGGCAATATTTCAGCGTCAATTGTTTCTTCCAATTAATTCAATACTTTCAAACATTTAATAAGCAAATAATTATAGATATGGACGCCGCTGTAAAATCAAAAATAGATACATGGCTTAAAGGCAATTACGATAATGAAACAAAAAATGCAATTAAAAAATTGCAGGCTGAAAATAACGAAACGGAACTCACTGAATCTTTCTATAAAAATCTTGAATTCGGAACCGGCGGTTTGCGTGGTTTGATGGGTGTTGGCACCAATCGTATGAATAAATATACGGTTGGCATGGCAACACAAGGCTTTGCAAATTACATGAAGAAAACTTTAAGTGATGCCGAGATAAAAGTTGCAATTGCACATGATAGCCGCAACAACAGCCGCTTTTTTGCCGAAACAACCGCAAACGTTTTTGCTGCAAACGGTATAAAGGTTTTTTTGTTTGAAGCGTTACGCCCGACACCTGAATTAAGCTTTACTATCCGGTATTTAAAATTGAACGGCGGCGTTGTTATAACAGCATCGCACAACCCAAAAGAATACAATGGTTATAAAGCATATTGGAATGATGGCGGGCAGCTTGTTCCGCCACATGATAAAAATGTAATTAAAGAAGTTGAAGCTATTCAAAGTGTTGATGATGTTAAGTTCACAGGCGGCGAATCCAACATCACTATTATCAGTAAAGATATTGATGATGCTTATATAAACATGGTGAAGGGGCTGAGTGTTTATCCTGATGTTATCGCCAGGCAACATGATCTTAAAATTGTTTACACACCAATTCATGGTTCAGGAATTATGCTGGTGCCAAAAACATTAGCTGCATTTGGTTTTGATAATGTAACCATAGTTGCCGAACAGGAAAAACCGGATGGTAATTTTCCAACAGTTGTGTACCCAAATCCCGAAGAAGCCGAAACAATGAGTTTTGGTTTGAAGAAAGCAAATGAAATCAATGCAGATATTTTATTAGGCACAGATCCTGATGCAGATCGCGTTGGTATCGGCATAAAAAATCATAAAAGCGAATGGGTTTTAATGAATGGTAATCAAACCGCTGTTCTTGCCATTGCTTACTTGCTGGAAGCGCGTAAAGCAAAAGGCATCGCAAAACCGAATGATATGGTTATAAAAACAATTGTAACAACTTACATGATTGATGCAATTGCTGAAAAAAATAATGTTGCTTGTTACAACGTGTTGACAGGTTTTAAATGGATTGCTGAATTGATTAAAGAAAAAGAAGATAAAGAAAATTATATCATCGGTGGTGAGGAAAGCTTTGGCTTAATGGTTGGCGATAAATTACGTGATAAAGATGCTGTTTCTGCGGTTGCATTTTTGTGTGAAATGGCAGCTTACGAAAAAGATAAAGGCGTTGCCTTATATGATAAATTGATTGACCTGTATATTGAATACGGATTCTTTTATGAAGAGCTGATCAGCTTGACAAAAAAAGGAATGCGTGGCCAGGAAGAAATTGCAGAAATGATGCAATCTTATCGCGATAATCCGCCAACACATATTAATAATTCTCCGGTGCTCGAAATATTGGATTACGATGCACAACAAGGAAAAAACCTGAAGAGTGGTGAAACATGGAAAATTGATTTACCAAAAAGCAATGTGTTACAGTTTAAGTTGGAAGATGGATCGAAAATTTCTGCACGGCCAAGCGGCACAGAACCTAAAATTAAATTTTATTTTAGTGTTCATTCCAAATTGGAAAGTAAGGATAAGTTTGATGAAGCATTAGCGGCGCACAAACAAAAGATAAAAGATATTATTGCTGACATGAAGTTGAAATAGACCTCAC
>JAFBAF010000145.1 GCA_019247895.1 Parafilimonas sp.
CAAAGAGTAATTGGGGAGGGCAGTTATTTTTTTTCCATCGGGCTTGACCTTATTAATAATCCGAATTCTCCTTACAACGATGGTTATGGCCACGCTTATCCAATTATCCGTGGCGGTTTTGATGTTTATCTTAAACCATCAAGGAAAACAGTTCGTTCGGCTCATCTGTTATGATCATTCCTTCATTCCACGGATTGTATAAAAAACCTTCTTGTTGCATCTGCTGCAACTGTGCAATCAAGCTATTATAATAGCCACCGGAATTCAACAGAACAATTGTTTTATCATGAATACTTAACTGGTTCCAGGTTGTTATTTCAAACAGTTCATCCATTGTGCCATAACCGCCCGGTAAAATAATTGCCGCATCACTTAGTTCATACATCAGCTTTTTTCGCTCATGCATATTCTCTACGATATGCAGTGTTGTAAGAAACTCATGTTGATGTTCCTTCTCGTTTAATAAAGACGGAATTACGCCAACTACTCTCCCGCCGTTGTTTAAAACTGCATCGGCAACAATGCCCATCAATCCATTTTTGCCGCCGCCGTAAATAAGCTGAATATTTTTTTGTGCGAGTATTAAACCTACTTGTGCTGCATGTTTTGCAAATAAACTGTTATTACCTTTTTTAGAGCCACAAAAAACTGCGACGGAATTCCACATACAATTTTCAGCGCAAATTACTCTGCATTTTACAAGTGTACATTAATCGTGGTTAAAATAAATTACTATACATTATTTAAGAGTGATGAAAGCAAGATGATTAAATTGCAAAGAAGATATTGATGATATGAACTATTTAATTAGAGATGCCACAATTGTAAATGAAAATAAAATTTTTCAAAGCGATGTGTTGATAAAAGACAGAAGAATTGAAAAGATCGCACCAAATATCAATCTTAAATATGCAATAAAAGAAATCGATGCATCAAACTTATATTTATTACCCGGCGCCATAGATGACCAGGTTCATTTTCGTGAACCGGGCCTAACACATAAAGCAACAATTTATACTGAATCAAAAGCAGCGGTTGCAGGCGGCGTAACAAGTTTTATGGAAATGCCTAACACTCAGCCACCGGCATTTACACAACAATTATTGGAAGATAAATACACTATTGGAAAACACAGATCGCTTGCCAACTATTCATTTTTCATGGGCACCAGCAACAATAATTATGATGAAGTAATGCGTTGTAACGAAAAGCGAAAAGATATCTGTGGTGTGAAAATTTTCATGGGTTCATCAACAGGAAACTTGTTGGTTGATAGTCCGCTAGCGTTAGATAAAATTTTTGCAAATTCTGAATTATTAATCGCAACACATTGCGAAGATGAAAAAATAATAAAAGAAAATTATGCAAAATTAAAAGCTGAAAAAGGAACGCTTCAACCTTCCGATCATCCAGTCATAAGAAATGAAGAAGCTTGTTTTGTATCTTCATTCAGAGCGATTCAATATGCAAAAAAATATGGAAGCCGTTTGCACATTTTGCACATCAGCACTGAAAAAGAATTACAACTATTCACCAATCTTATTCCTTTAACAGAAAAAAGAATTACCGCTGAAGTTTGTGTGCACCACCTGCATTTTACAAGTGATGATTATGAACGGTTAGGCAATTTGATCAAATGTAATCCTGCGATCAAATCACCAAATAATAAAGCTGCATTATGGAATGCTTTGCTTGATGACAGGCTTGATGTAATTGCAACAGATCATGCGCCGCATACATGGGAAGAAAAAAATGAGCCTTATGAAAAAGCGCATGCGGGTTTGCCTTTGGTGCAACATTCGTTAATGCTGATGTTATATTATTATAAAGAAGGGAAAATTACATTGGAAAAAATCGTTGAGAAAATGAGTCATGCAGTGGCCACCTGTTTTGAAATAGAAGACAGAGGTTTTATTCGCGAAGGTTACTTTGCCGATCTTGTTTTGGTTGACTTACACCAACCCTTTACAGTTAAAAAAGAAAATATTTTATTTAAATGCGGTTGGAGCCCCTTAGAAAACTTCACTTTTCCTTCTTCAGTTACACATACTTTTATAAATGGCAATTTAATTTATGAAAAAGGTATGTTCGATGAATCTCATAAAGGAATGCGATTGAAATTTTCAAGATAAGAGTTTAATGTTTAAAGTTTAATGTCGATTGGGTTCCTTAAACTTTAAACATTCAACATTAAACAACAAAATGCTGATAGACAAAACCACCCTCTACGATCTTTCAATATTCGATCACAACGAAGAAATGTCTTTGTTGCATCATATTAATTTTTGCAAAACGGCTAACGGCAGATTATGGCTGGAACATTTTTTAAAAACGCCTTTAGCATCGATAAAAGAAATTTCCGAGCGCCAGCAATTGCTGCAAAATATTATTAAAGTACATGCACAATGGCCGGAAAATATTTCCAACGGCTCTGTGCTGATGATTGAAAAATTTTATGAATCGCAAATAGATAATATTCCTTCACATGCTAATGCAATAAGCAGCAACTTGTATAAAATAGTTTACGCACCTGATTTTTCGTTGCTGCGATATTCGGTTTCACATTTCATAGATTTTATGCAAGGCATGGCTGCAATTCTACATTTGCTGAACAAAGAAAAAAACCCTGCTTCATTAGATGTTTTATTACAGCGCATACAAATGTTATTGTCAAAACCTGTTGCACAACAAATCATACAACATCAAAACACAAAAAAATTAGCGCTGGAAAATATTTTGCGTTTTGGGTATTTTATCAGGTATAATTATAAACAGGATGCACAGGAACTGATAGAAATTTACAGCAAGCTTGATGCATATTATAGTATGGCAACTGCATGCATACGCTACAACTTTTCGTTTCCGCAATTCGCCCAAACTACAAGCCCGCATTTTGAAGCAAAGCAATTGTATCATCCTTTATTGTCAACACCGGTTGCTTATGATATGACATTAACACCAGAGCAAAATTTTTTATTTCTTACCGGTGCAAACATGGCAGGTAAAAGCACTTTTATAAAAGCGGTTGGTGTAAGTATTTACCTTGCACATATTGGCATGGGCGTGCCTGCGCAAAGTTTGCAATTAAATTTTTTTGACGGATTAATCAGCAACATTCATGTTATTGATAACATTATAAAAGGTGAAAGTTATTTTTTTAATGAAGTGCAGCGCATACACAAAACGATTGAACAAATAACTGATGGTAAAACATGGCTTGTTTTAATTGATGAATTGTTTAAAGGAACGAATGTGCAGGATGCAATGAAATGCAGCAGCGCTGTAATTAACGGGTTAAGAAAAATTAATAATGCGTTGTTTATTTTGTCAACACATTTATATGAAATTGGCGAAGAGCTGAAGCAACATCCAAATATTCAATTCCGGTATTTTGAAACGGAAGTAAAAGATGAACAGCTTTATTTTAATTATGTTTTAAAAGAAGGTATCAGTAACGACAGGCTTGGTTATTTGATCTTAAAAAAAGAAGGTGTTGTAGATTTATTACAAAGGCTGTAAAATAATGGTTTTATGTAACCGGCTATAGTGTTTCAATTGAGCTTCGTTGTGTCACTCCCTTGTACATTAAATATTTCATGGCAGCAATAATTTAATCCTTAATCATTAATTTTAAATACGCAAACCATTTTACATGAAACAATTTTCAGCTTTCCTTTTTATTATTTTCCTCCTTCCAGCTTCAACAAAAATATTTGCACAGTTTCGCATTGTTGGTTATTTAAATACCTGGGACAATTTTCCAAACAACGCAAACAATCTTGATTATACAAAAATTACACACTTAAATATTGCATTTGCAAATCCTGATGCAAACGGAAATCTTACTGAATTTACAGGATTAAAAAAAGTTGTACGCAATGCGCATGCTTCAAACGTGAAAGTATTAATGTCAATGGGTGGCGCTGACCTTGGCGGAACAAAAACCAACTGGAAAAATCTAACACAACCACAGAATGTACAATCGTTCTGTAACCAGTTATTGGCTTATGTTCAATCAAACAATTTAGATGGTTTGGATGTTGATTTGGAAGGAAATATTATCGGCAATAACTACGGCGGCTTTATTCAAACATTATCATCAGTTTTAAAGCCTAAACACAAATTACTTACAGCCGCTGTTGCCACATGGTTCGCAGATCAAATTCCATCTTCAACATTTGCGTACTTCGATTTTTGTAACATCATGAGTTATGATTCAACCGGCCCGTGGGATCCAAATCATCCCGGCCAGCACTCAACTTATACCATGGCTGAAAGTGATCTTGATTTCTGGGCTGCAAAAGGTTTACCTCAAAATAAAACAGGTCTTGGCGTTCCATTTTATGGCTGGGGTTTTTACAATAAATTTTCGCAGGATGAATATGCTTATGGTGATTTGGTAAAACAATATCCCGGCGCACAGCATGAAGACCAGGTTGCCGATACAATTTATTACAACGGCATCCCAACCATAAAAAAGAAAACGAAACTGGCTATGCGAAAAGCAAGCGGAATAATGATCTGGCAACTCACCGAAGATGCACAAGGAAAAAAATCCTTATTAGATGCTATCAATTCTGTGGTGAATGATACAACCGCTACAAAATTTCAGTCTCGTATTATACCGGTGATTTCTGCAGATAATTAGCAAATTATTAATGCAAGCATCAGTCATTGATATCAGAACTACAAACGTAATGCGTTATGTGGTTCCGTTGCGGGAAGGTGGCTCGTTGCCTGCAATTGCTGAAGCGGATGATGGATTTATGTATGTTTTGAAATTTAAGGGTGCAGGGCAGGGAGCGAAAGCGCTCATTGCGGAGTTGATTGGCGGATTACTTGCAAAAAAACTTGGGTTAAAAGTTCCCGAAATTGTTTTTGCGCAATTAGATACTGCTTTTGGAAGAACGGAGCCGGATGAAGAAATTCAGGATTTATTAAAAGCAAGCACAGGCACAAATATCGCTTTGCATTATCTTTCCGGCGCTGTAGCATTTGATCCGGCGGTTACAATTATTGATGAGGAACTCGCATCAAAAATTGTGTGGCTTGATAGTTTTATCTGCAACGTCGATCGTACTGTACGCAATACCAACATGCTTATGTGGAACAAAGAATTATGGCTGATAGATCATGGCGCATCACTTTATTTCCATCATTCATGGCAAACTTTTTTGCAAAATGCAGAGCGGCCATTTGAACAGGTTAAAGATCATGTGTTGCTGCAATATGCCGTCCAATTAAAAAAAATTGATGAATTATTTCATTCAATATTAAGCGAAGAAAAAATTGATTCGATAGTTTCTTTGATACCGGATGAATGGTTGCAGGAAAATGATTCCGGACAAACTGCAGACAAAAAAAGAAGTGTGTATGCAGCATTTTTAAAAAGAAGATTTGCGGCTTCCGGAATTTTTACACAACAAGCAAAGTATGCAAGAGAAGCAATTGTTTGAGTATGCTGTAATAAGAATTGTACCTCGCGTTGACAGACAGGAATTTTTCAATGTGGGGATTATTTTATATTGTGCGTCTTTAAACTTTTTGCAGGTAAAATTTGAAATCAATCAAAAAAAAATGGCAGCTTTTTCAAAAGAAATTGATACAGAAGATCTGCAAAAAAGATTGCATGCATTTGAACAAATTTGTGCAGGCGATAAAATTGCCGGCGAAATTGCATTGCTTCCATTGCCTTCTCGTTTCAGGTGGCTTACTGCAAGACGAAGCACTATCTTGCAAACTTCACCGGTGCACCCTGGGTTTTCTAATAACCTGATACAAACGCTTGATAAACTGTTTAATGAGCTTGTAAAATAAATTTCAGATTAAAATTTACTTTAATGAAATTGGCAGGATTTTTTAAGTAACCAACCACATGAAAAGCCTTCTTTTCTCTTATATTTTTTTAAGTTTATTTTTTTATTCTGCAAACGCGCAAAAAACCGATAGCGATTCAAGTGGATATAAAACTGTAATTGCCGGTGCAGAATATAAAGCTTCAGGCTGGCACAAGTGGTTATGGGGCAGCAACTACCGCAATGTATGGACAGCACCTGTTACTGTTAGAAAATTGTACATGGACACTGCCATGGGAGGCTTAACACCAGTTGAAGAAGGTGGTGGCAATCAAACAAAAACACTTCATTTGACAGATAATCGTGGAAAAGAATATTCAATCCGTTCTGTTGATAAAACGCTTGGCAAAGTACTGCCGCCACCATTTCGCAAAACATTTGTAGAATATAAGGTGAACGATGAAGTGTCGATGTCAAACCCTTATGGCGCCGCTATTGTGCCTTACCTGGCGCAAAACGCAGGCATTTATCATACAAATCCTTCGTATGTGTATGTTCCAAATCAAAAAGCTTTAGGTAAATATGACCATAATTATGGAAATGAATTTTACCTGTTTGAACAAAAGGTAAGCGGTAATTGGAAGGAATCTGATGCTCTTGGAAATTTTACAAATTATATTGAAACGGAAGAGGTACTTGATACCCTGAATCATTGCAATACCTGTTTTATAGACGAAAAAACGTTTATCCGGACCAGGTTATTTGATATGTTTATAAATGACTGGGACAGGCATGAAAAGCAATGGAGTTGGGGGATAAAAAAAGATGGCAGCTTTACGATAATTGTTCCGGTGCCTAAAGATCGCGACCAGGCATTTTCCAAACATAATGGATGGCTTTTAAATTTCGGTATGAAAGCAGGCGGTTTAAATTATATGCAAACATTTGATGATAATCTTAAAAATGTAAAAACTTTTAATTACGAACAAAGAAACATAGATCGTCGCCTGTTGAATGAAGCAACATTAAATGATTGGCTCGATGCTGCAAAGAAATTGCAAAGATCTTTAACTGATGATGTGATTGAAAAATCGGTTCAAAATTTACCAAAAGAAATTTATCCGCTCGTTGGTAAAGACATCATAGAAAAATTAAAAGCACGAAGAAATCATCTTTCAGAATGGGCAACTGAATACTACAATTTTATATCGGAAGAAGTACAGGTTCCCGGAACTGATAAAAACGAAGAATTTGATATTGACAGGATTAACAATAATGAAATACAAGTACAGGTTTTCAGTTTGAATGAAGTGAATCAAAAAAGCAATACACCATTTTATTCACGAACATTTTTATTTGCTGAAACCAAAGAAATCCGCTTGTTTGGTCTATCAGGAAATGATAAGTATGTTATAAGCGGAAATGCAGATAATAACATTAAAGTAAAAATTATCGGCGGCCCAAATCAGGATTCTGTCATCAACACATCTTCAACAAAAAACAACAACGTACTTATTTATGATAACTCAAATGTTATAACAACAGGCCGTGCGCAAATAAATGTTTGCAGAGACACGATGTACCGCTCTTATAAATACAATTGGTTTCGATACGATAAAAGCGGGTTTACTCCATCAGTATTTTATTCTAATGAAGATAAATTGTTTGTAGGTTTCGGATACAGAACAAAGCATTTTAAGTGGGACAAGATGCCTTACGCATCTAATCAATCCATTAATTATCATTACTCATTAATGGATAAATCGTATAGCCTTACTTACCGTGCACTTTTCCCGGGTTTAATAGCACATGCAGATCTTTCGTTAATTGCTAACTATGATAATATTCGCTGGGTGCATTTTTTTGGACTTGGAAATGAAACGCAATTTCCGGATAATTATAATGTTCAATACTTTACAATGCGCACAAGGCAATGGACAATAGAACCAGGACTTTCAAAAAGGTTCGGAAGAAGTTTTGTAAATGTTTTTGCCTTTG
Source organism: Parafilimonas sp. (assembly GCA_019247895.1). GTDB lineage: Bacteria > Bacteroidota > Bacteroidia > Chitinophagales > Chitinophagaceae > Parafilimonas. Next base: position 7,794 of record JAFBAF010000145.1, read on the forward strand.
CAAACGGTTTAGAAATTATTAATGATTCAAGTAAATTTTTAAATCAAACCTACAAGCCAACCAAATCTGTATATGACTGGCAAACATTTGCAGGTGGCGGCATCAGTTATAGTTTTCAACATTTTAACGATCCAATTGTGCCGACAAGCGGTATTTATTTTAATGCAACAGCAACAGGTGCAAGAGATATAAAAACGAGTTCAAAATATTACTTCAATTATTCTGGCACGGCACATTTTTATATTCCGCTTGTATCAAAATTCTCTTTAAATATCCGTGGTGGCGGCTCCACGGTAACAGGCAATCCCCAATTTTATCAGTATACATCTATTGGTGGCGTGCTGTTGCGGGGTTTTAAAAGAGATAGGTTTTGGGGAAAGAGCGCCGTTTGGAATACAAATGATCTTCGTTTTATCAGCCCTGTACATACTTATTTTTTTAATGGAAAAGCTGGACTGCAAGTATTTTTTGATGACGGCCGCGTTTGGATGCCGGGTGAAAATTCAAACTTGTGGCATACAGCTTATGGCGCAGGAATTATTCTTGCACCATTCAATTTTATTTATGCCGATTTTAATTATGGCCGTTCACAAAATGAAAGCTCAATACAAGTGCGCATAACTTATATTACTAAATAACCTTGCTTACTTTAAAGAATGATTTACATAAAAAATGTTGAGATAAGATGGAGTGATCTTGATCCAAATTATCATTTGCGGCATTCTGCTTATTATGATTTTGGTGCTTATTGCAGAATATGTTTTTTATATGACAATGGCATTACGGATAAACTAATGCGGCAACAGGAGATTGGCCCAATATTATTTAGAGAGAAGTGCCGTTTTAAACGAGAAATAATTTTTGGTGACAGAATTAGCATTACGCTTAAATTAAAATCAGTTTCTTCTGACTTTAGAAAGTTTTCAATGCTGCATGAAATATATAAAAATGATAACGAGTTAGCTGCACTGCTAACAATTGATGCAGCCTGGATGAGCACGAGTTTAAGAAAAGTAATCATTCCTCCGCAAATAATTATTGATTCGTTAGATGTATTGGAAAAAACGGATGACTTTATCTTAACTTAATAGTTGTTTTATAAAATCGCCAATATCGTCCCCGTTTAAAATTTTATCAGGTTGCATTTGGTCAATTGCCTGTTGAGGCATATAACCTACTTCCGCTGATGCGGGGTCCTGCACAATTGTATAACCGCCGGCTTGTTTTATTTTATGTAAGCCATCAGCGCCATCAGCATTCGCGCCTGATAACAGAACAGCAACCGCTTTGTCTCCAATAACTTCTGCAACAGATTCAAATGTTACATCAATACTTGGCCTGCTGTGATGCACTTTTTCAGATATGTCGAGACAAAACATATTTTTATTTTCAAGCAATAAATGATAATCGGCAGGTGCTAAATAAATACATCCGCCCGCAATATCTTCTTTATCCTCCACTTCTTTTACAATAAGATTAGTACGTGCAGAAAGTAAATTGCTTAATACTGATTCATTGTCGTTTTTGCGATGCATAATAATTACAACAGATAAATAAGTTGTAACAGGTAACGCGGCTACGATCTTTAATACTATATTCAGGCTGCCTGCAGAACCACCTATAACAATCATTTTATATTTTGCTATTGTATTTTGCGCCATATTTTTTCTTTCTGCACCTGCGTAAATTTTGTTGCAATTGGTGAAAATCTCAAATTTTCTTTTGAGCCAAGCACTAAAAAGCCCAATCTTTCCAAACTGTCATCAAAAAGTTTCAGCACTTTATCCTGTAATGTTTTATCAAAATATATAAGCACATTGCGGCAAAATATTAATTGAAATTCATTAAATGATGTGTCTGAAACCAGATTATGCATTGCGGCAATCATTTTTTGTTTCAGCCGTTGATTAAATTTTGCCCAGCCGTATTGCGCTGTATAAAAAGAAGAGAAATCTTTTTTTCCGCCTGATGCAATATAATTTTCTGAATACTGCTGCATTCTGCTTAGCGGAAAAATACCTTTTTGAATATTTTCAATTACTGACGGATTGAGGTCTGTTGCATAGATCAAAGATTTATTCAAAAGATTCGCTTCATCAAGTAATATCGCCATCGAATACACTTCTTCCCCGGTGGCGCAGCCAGCATGCCATATGCGTATAAAAGGATGGGTTGCCAACACTGGTAAAACTGCTTCGCGAATCATTTTAAAAACGAGAGGGTCGCGGAACATTTCTGTCACATTCACGGTAAGGCTTTCCACTACATGAGAAAGATAATTTCCATCATTTTTAATGCGGTAATAAAGCTCCGCAAAACTGGGCAGGCGATCAATAACCAGCAAACGGTTAACCCGCCTTTTTAAAGAAGCCCGTGTATAATTGGTGAAATCATAACCGTAGTGCTGCGCCAATTCATCTATTAACAATTCAACTTCATCATCTTTAATAAAATTTGCCTGCACGTAATTTATTTTATGTGAGCTTTTATAATTGCAAGAAGTTCATCTAAATCAACCGGCTTGGAAAGATAATCGTCTGCTCCTGCCTTTAAGCATTTTTCTTTATCACCTTGCATTGCTTGTGCTGTAACCGCAACGATCGGTAATTGTTTATATTCCTCTGATGATTTAAGTACAGGAATAGCATCATATCCGTCCATGCCCGGCATCATCATATCTAAAAGAATAATGCCAATTTCTTTTTCAGATTCCAGGATGGCAAAAGCCTCCACCATATTATTAGCTATAAAGGTTTGAAAACTGTTTGCTTTTAATATTGCTGACAAAGCAAACGTGTTCCGCGTATCATCGTCGATAATAAGAATGAATTTCAAATGTTTACATTTACAGTTTAAATATAGCGATTTGAATAAAGGTTTAAAACAACAATGGCACAGTATTTATCTTAATGCGGGTATGAAATTTTTGTTTATTACAGTTTGTTGCGTTTCACTATTAATCAGTTGTTCAAAGAAAACGGTTCCATCAAAACCAAATTATACTTTGAATAATAATAATAATAGCAGTTCTAATAATGTAATGCCAGATTCGATTGCAACAAATAAGGCTACTGCGGATACAACTGCAACTGTTGCAGTAAACACGGTAATGGTGGTTTCGGATGGGTATGGAAGATTATTAACGCCGCAACAAAATTTGCCGGTGGATGCAAGTATAAAATATAACAGCTTACAATTATCAAAAGGTTTTTCGGCACAACAGCTTGCTAATTTAAAGGCAAGATATAATACAGTTCCGCCACGAGTTTTATATGTACCGGCACCATTAAGTTCAAGTTCATTAAAAGGCAATTATTATATCTTCAAGAAAAAGTTTTGGTATTGGAAAAAGCCTGATGGACTTTATTACCTCGACGAAAAATATTATTTGTAAGAAAACAAAATTAACGGCAGGAATTATTAAGCTAATAAAATATCTTACTCATTGCTAATTTCTAAATTCTTGCGTTAAATCATGTTAGATTGATAATAATGCTATTATTTTACGTTGCAATAAACGTTCTGTTATTTGGAACAAGACTCTGAAATACTGTATGGTTTAAAAGCAGACTATGCAGAACGCTGCCGCCAGGAAAAGCTCCTTTACCAGCGATATTCTTATTTTGTAGACGAAGGCTGCAAGAAGTATAAATTAAGTTACGACGACAGTTTTAGTGCTTATAGCGATGCGCTTTTATCAGCTATTCATAATATTGTTGGCAGCCGTTTCGATGGACGCTCTTCTCTTAAAACTTACCTCTATCAAATTTTTTCTAACAAATGTATTGACCTTGTAAGAAAAAATGCGACTAATAAACAACAGGTGCATAAAACAATGCCTGTTGCCGATGCGCTGTACCAGTTATCAGACAATGCAAAAAATGCGGTTGAAAAACTTATGACCAGTGAGTTAAAAGCAAAAGTTAAAACTCAGCTTGGCAGTATTGGTGAAAAATGTAAAGAAGTTCTGCTGATGTTTGAAGACGGTTTAACAGATAAAGAGATAGCAGCAAATTTGAACTATAGTAACGCGGCTGTTGTAAAAACAACACGGCTAAGATGCCTGGAAAAGCTGCGTGAAAAAGTAATTGGAAATTAAATGTTGCTGTTAAAATTGCGGATCAGGAACTGCAGTCTAACCCCAAATAAAAATATATGGTTGATACAATTGAATATATAGAATCTTATTTTCAGCAAACGCTGGGCAGTGAAGAAAAGGAAACTTTTGAGAGAAGATGTGAAACGGACGAAACATTTGCGAAAGAAGTTGCATTTTATATTACCTCCCGCCAGGCTTTAAAGGAAGCACTATTAAAAGAAAAATTTCAATCTTTTAAAGAGGCGGCTTCAAAAGAGGATTCCGCACCAATAATTGCAATTACAAAAAGATCGATTTTCAGCAGATATATTACTTATGCCGCAGCAGCTTGCTTATTACTTGTTGCATCAGTGTATTTATTTGAAACGCAAACATCACCAAAGAAATATGCGGCTAATTATATCAAATCCAACTATAGTGCATTAAGCCAAACAATGGATGCTTCGCATGATAGTTTACAGCTTGGCATTGCCGCTTATAATAATAAAAATTACAGCAGGGCTTTACAATTGTTTACAGGTGTTGAACAAAATGATCCACAGAACACCGACGCAAAAAAATATGCCGGCCTTACATATTTGCAACAACATAATTACGATAAAGCGATTATAGAATTTGATGCATTGTCGAATATGAAATTATTTAGTAATCCCGGAGATTTTTTAAAAGCTATGTCTTTACTGGAGAGAAATGCAACCGGAGATAAAGAAGAAGCCAAAAAGCTGCTGCAAAAAGTTGTTGAAAATAAAGAAGAGGGAAATGAAAAGGCTCAGGAATGGTTGAATAAACTATAAAAATAACTAACCTAAATTTTTCATTAATAAAACCAATTTTATGAGTAAATCACTTGAAACTTCAACAACAACATCATCAACTACAGACACAACAACAGGCTCAGGAACAACTACAGGAGGAAGTGGAGGTCAAGGACCCCATCCTAAAAGAGTGCTGGAAATAATTTTATTATTTGCAATTTTAATTTTGGTTGCTTATGATACATACATGATTTCACAAAATCATCAACTATTACAAGGTCAACAAATTGCTAGATAAAATGCACACATAATACTTACATAACCTATTGTAAACAGCTTATGAAGAAACTATGTTTTTGTTTAATAGGCTGTTTTATTTATTTCAGTTTGTTTAGTCAGACTGAAACAAAAAACTTTTTATTTGAACAAATACAAAATTTTGATTACCAAAATCCAAAGCCGTCAGTTGAAAAGCTTAAATTTTTTTACGCTTTAAAAAATAAAATAGAAGGCAATAAACCACTAAATGACTCAGCTTACATTCTTGTTCTTTTAAAAATATCTAAATACGAATTTTTAGCAAGAAATAATTATGAAAGCTCAATTAAATATGCTGATGCAGCACTTGATATATGTAATAAATTAAAAAAAGAAAATTTTAAATTTCTTAAAGTAAATGCCTGTTATAACCTTGCTTCTTCCTATCAAAAATTAACGGGCTATAGAAAGGCACTTACGTATTATGATTCAGTAATTTTTTTATGCAATACAAATTTTATCGATTCCAATTATTATCAACTTGATGCGCTTTATAATAAGGTAGACATATATTTTTTTTTAGGAGATTATCAACGAACTATCGAGGAAAGTATTAATGGTGTAAACCTCTCAACTATTAATAACGATTCGTCTTATTATATCTATTTTCTAAATAGAAAAATACAATCACTTTATTATGAAGGTTATTTAAAACAAGCTTTTGCCAATAGTTTAATGGCAATTTCCATTGCACAGGCATTAAATAACTGGTATGAATTAGCAACTGCTTATAAAACGCTTGGATTTATTTGTGAAAAGAATACTCATTTAGATTCAGCAGACTATTTTTTCAAACAATCAATACATATTCGTATTCGGACAAAAAAATATGAACAAATAACAAAGGATTATATTGATCTTGGAAATTTTTACTTAAACAGTAAGGCGGATTTTAATAGTGCAATATATTATTATAAACAAAGCTTAGTTTATGCAAGCAAAATAGAGTTTAGTGCGGATAGAAATTTAGCATTTGCACAAGCAACCATTAATCTTGGTGAAACTAATTTAATACAGAAAAAATTACAACAAGCCACTGACTTTTTTCTAAAGAGTTTTAGCAATTTCCAAATCAATCTTAGAAATGACATTAAACAAAATCCTTCAACTATTCAACTAAGTAAAATTGCTAACAAAGATCCTGTTATAATTTTAATGAATGACAAAACCAATCTTTTATTACAACTCTACAACAGCAATCACGATAATTCTTATTTAACAGCGTGCATACAATCTGCTATTGTTACAGATTCTGTAATCACTCAAATTCGTCATGAGCAATCAGGTGAGCAAAGCAAATTATACTGGCGTGATAAAACAAGAGATTTTTATTCAACTGCACTTGAAGCATCTTACCTCGTAAACAAACCAGATCTCGCTTTTTATTTTATGGAAAAAAGCCGTGCAGTTTTATTGAATGATAAATTAAACGAGTTAAATGCATCTTCTTATTTATCCAAAACAGATGCAGCAAAACAGGAAAACTATGAAATAAAAATTGTTGAACTGGAACAAAAGCTTTCTTCATCAAATGATACATCAAAACAATATCAAGCCATACAATTGCAATATTTGTCAATAAAAAATGAATTTGAACAATTCATTAAATCACTGGAACAAAAATATCCTGCATACTATCAATATAAATATGCCGATGAAGTTCCATCGCTCCAAAACCTGCAACAATATCTTGCTAAAAACCATCAAAGCTTTGTGCATTATTTTTTGGGTGATACGGTAACATACATTTTGGCAATCACACCAACGCAAACAAAAATTGTTCGTCTTACGCAAAGTGAGTTTGATAAAGACCAGCTTTCGCAATTTTTGCAACTATGCGCAAACAAAGAAACACTGAATAATCACTATGATCGATTTGCGCAATTATCAAATTCCATCTATAAAAAAATATTTCAACAATTGCAATTACCGAAAAGCAGGGTTGTTATTTGTACTGATAACATTGTAATTCCGTTTGATGCTTTATGCACAGATGCAAGCGGCAGAAATTTTTTGCTGCACGATTACAGCTTTAGCTATGTTTATTCAGCACGTTTTTTAATGAAGCAATTTAATAATCCATCCGCACAAGGAAATTTTGTTGGCTTTGCTCCGGTTTCATTTGCAAAGTATCTTGATGTGAATGATTTGAAAAATGCAGCGGATGCCTTGCATGCTTCTGCGTCATATTATGGAAATGATAAGTTGTTCACGCATCAAAATGCCACGAGAAAAAATTTCTTCAAATACGTTTCATCTTATTCAATCGTAAGCGTTTTCTCACATGCAAGAGCTGATACAAGCGACGATGAACCTGTTTTATATATGCAGGATTCGCTGATACATTTATCCGAATTGCAATTATTAAATGATCCTGCGACAAAACTTGTTTTACTAAGTGCTTGTCAAACCAACGTTGGTAGAAATGCAACTGGCGAGGGCATTTACAGTTTGGCAAGAGGTTTTGCGACAGCCGGAATACCTTGTGTAGCCGCAACTTTATGGAAAGCTGATGAGCAAACTATTTACAGTATTTCAGAAAAGTTCAATGAGTATTTGGCTGAAGGAATGACCAAAGATGAAGCATTGCAGAAAGCAAAGTTGTTTTTTATTCAAGGAAACAGTAGTGAAAAATTGTTGCCTTATTATTGGGCAAATATGATTGTAATTGGAAATACAGACGGAATAAAGCTGATTAACGGCACATCATCTATTTCAGTATGGCATTTTATCTATTTCTGCATAAGTTTATCAGTTGTGCTCATTTTTATTTATACAAACCGAAAAATAAAAAAAAGCTGATGCATTTAATGAAAGCGCTTTTATTTGATGGTAAGTTTTGCTAATGCAGCTTTACCATTTTTTTGCAAGGCATTAGCAATGGATTTGCATCTGATTGAATGCCTAAGTTAGGAAAGTAGGTGTACCTGATATTCATAGAAATTATCACTAACAGAATCCAGGCCTTCATTCAATAGACAGTTTTGCAAAAACAACTTTGTCTTTAATGCCGCATACTATAAGAAGAGAATTTGAATCTAACCGTACGCCGTCATTCAAAAAATACCTATATTTTGAGTTTGCTGAACTTATGGATTTTATTAAATATGTGCCATCCGGATGAATGACAATGTTATTTAAGAATTCCTCATTTTTATCTGCGATGTAAGGGTAAATAATATTAAAGGTGTCACTGTGATCAATAAATATAGTTATTAACTACTAACTGAAATTTATCATCTGAAGCGCTAAAGCATTGGCTCCATTGCAAATGATTTCGAATATCTATATTTAAAACTGCAAATGTTGCTATTTGCGGTAACATCTTATCGGGCTGGTTATTTACTTCCTTGCCTTTTTTTAAAGGCGGGTTGCTACCGTCCCATGTTTCACCATGCGCTATATTTGATTCTGCATAGTAGCTATTACCATTTAAATTTTTTTTCGGAGTTGTAGATAAAATCCGCCCTTCATAAAACCCGCCCATGGTTGCAGAAGAAATGTTGTCTCCGGGTGATACCGGAAAATAATTTCCGTTGATACCAACATTAATATCACTTGCTCTGATAATTATATTCGAAGAGATATTATTGGCAATATTATTTAATGAATAATAATGAATATTTGATAAACAAGGAATCACAGCTCCAATATTTTCAATTAATGTGTCTGTACTTATATCAAAGAGGTCTTTATTTAATTGCCATACAAAAATTCTGTTGTAATTACTTGTGTCCGGTTCATTGGTCTTCCACTCAGAGGTGATTATATAACGGTTATTATTTCCATTAATAGCAAGGCTTTCTAACATCAATTGTCCATCGCTTAAATCGCGTAATACGTTAATTGAAGAATTGTTATTCAAATTAATTTTATACAGTGACAGTCTTGAACCATTTTTGATACTGTCCTGTAATGGGATAAGTAAGCTGTTGTCATCTAAAAATGTTTGTCCTAACCCGGAAGTAGCTATATTAAACGGTAATAAAATTTTATCGGAATGAACTATCACATCATTTTTAATAAAATAATATACCAAAGCAATAGTTCCATTAATGTTAGATGGAATTATTTTCAGAAGTGCAAAAGCCTCATTGCCCGGTGATCTTTTAACTACATATTCATCATCTTCATCTTTACGGACGCGTTCAAGCAATTGATTATTTAACAGGTTTCCATTCGCATCAAAACTTATCAGCTTGCAAATATGAAAGTCATTTTCTAAATATTGTATAACAAAAGCAAATGTATTTCCCTCGTTTATAAAGTTAGTTGAGACAATTTCATGTGGCCTGATAAAATCATAGGAACTTTTGTTAATCAATTTCATATTGTCATCATAAATCAAAAACTCCGACAACTTTTTTGCGTGCTTAATTAGTGAAGAGTGCCTCCATACAACAATATTATTTTCGACTTTACCAATAATATCTGTTTGAATATTTGGGTCATTACTAACAGGTGTACTGTAAAGAAAACTTTGGGCATTAGTGCTGGCACTCAAAAAAACAATAAACGTTAATAAGGTAATCCGAAACATGGTTAAAAAGAAAAAGAATGTTACCAGGCAAAAACTATATTTCAAGTAAAGTTTTGATTGGATCTTTTGGATACAATAACAATTCAGGATTTTCTAACAACTCTTTTACACGAACTAAGAAGCTTACACTTTCTCTTCCGTCAATAATACGATGATCGTAACTTAAAGCAACATACATCATTGGCTTGATAACAACTTGTCCATTTACAGCCATTGGCCTTTCCTGTATTTTATGCATTCCCAATATCGCGCTTTGCGGAAGGTTGATAATTGGAGTGCTCATTAAACTTCCAAATACACCACCATTTGTTATGGTGAATGTTCCACCTTGTAAATCTTCTGCAGTTAATTTACTATCCCTTGCTTTACCCGCAAGTTCAATTACTTTCTTTTCAACGTCGGCGAAGCTTAAACTTTCTACATTGCGTATAACAGGTACAGTTAAACCACGCGGCGTGCTAACAGCAATACTTATATCAGCATAATCATGATACACTAATTCATCACCATCAATATAAGCGTTCACGGCAGGCCATTCACTTAATGCAACAGCACATGCTTTTGCAAAAAAGCTCATGAAGCCAAGATTCACTCCATGTGTTTTATTAAAAACATCCTTGTACTGTTTGCGAACTTCCATAATGCGGCTCATGTCTACTTCGTTAAAAGTAGTAAGCATCGCAGTTGTATTTTTTGATTCAACTAACCGGCGACTTATTGTTTTACGCAGGTTACTCATTCGTTCTCTGCGTTCATTACGGCTTCCTAATTCCTGGTTGTTGAATGCTTTTTTTGCAGGATGAGAAAGCGCTTCCAACACATCATGCTTTACTATTCTGCCGTTGCTGCCGGTTGGTTTTATCTCTGATGGATCAACTTTTTTATCTGCAATCATTGCTGATGCAACAGGTGTTGCTTTTACTTCAGTTGATGGTTGTTGAACAGTTATCGCCGGTTGTTGACTGCCGGTTTCTTCGGTTGACCGTTGACTGCTGACTGTTGACCGATTTTCCGGAACTTCAACATCAGTATTAATAACCGCAACTACAGCTCCAATTTTTAGAACGTCGCCTTCTTTTGCTACTTGTTTTAATTCACCTGATTCATCAGCATTCATTTCAAATGTTGCTTTTTCACTTTCCAATTCTGCAATTACTTCATCGCGTTGCACAATATCACCGGTATTCTTTGCCCACTTTAATAATGTTACTTCGCTGATTGATTCACCAACAGTCGGAACTTTTAATTCTATCATTCCTTTTCCTGCGGGCTTAGCTTCTTGATTTTCAACTGATGATTGATTATTGACTATTGTTTGCTGATTATTTTCCTGAGGTTGTTCATCGGGCTCTTCTACGGTAACAACTTGCGGTTTATTTAAACCGCTTGTTTTTGCAGCTTGTTTATTTTCGGTTTGAGCTTTTATATTTTGAGTGGCTGCCGGTTGTTTTGCTTTTTCATCAATATTGGCGAGTACTGCGCCTATGTTTAAAGTATCACCTTCTTTTGCGATTATTTTTATAACACCACTTTGTTCAGCATTCACTTCAAATGTTGCTTTTTCGCTTTCAAGCTCTGCAATTACATCATCACGATCTACAAACTCGCCATCCTTCTTTAACCATTTCAACAATGTTACTTCGCTGATAGACTCTCCTACTGTTGGAACTTTTATTTCGATCATAAACCCTCCGTCTCCCTAAAGGGAGTGTTTAATTTTTATTTTGAGACGTTCAAAGATATTAGTCATTCTGATAATTACTCCCTTTACGCTTAGGGTTTTTAAATGCTGAATGCGGTATCAATAATTTGGGTCTGTTCCTGTGCGTGTACTTTAGCATAACCGCTGGCTGTTGATGCGCTGGCACTTCTGCTGATAACTCCGTAATTAATGTTCTTCAAATTCATTTGAAGGAATGAAGCGGCGCCCATGTTGAGCGGTTCTTCCTGTACCCAAAACCAAACTGCTTTACTATATTTTTTATACAACTCATTTAATTGTTTTATTGGCAGCGGATACAATTGCTCGAGCCGAATTAACGCAATGTCATTTCGTTTATCTTTTTGTTTTCTTTCTGCTAATTCGAAATACAATTTACCTGCGCAGAATAAAACTTTTTTAACTTGAGTTGCATCTTTTGTATTCGGATCATCAATTATTTCTTTAAATCCGCCGCTTGTAAATTCATCGATGCTGCTATAACTGCCCGGATAACGCAAATATGCCTTTGGTGAAAAATTAATAAGCGGCTTGCGGAAATTCCATGTTAACTGCCGGCGCAGTGCGTGAAAGAAATTTGCTGCAGTTGTGATGTTTGTTATAACCAAATTCAGCTGCGCACACATTTGTAAATATCTTTCCATGCGGGCACTGCTATGTTCTGGTCCCTGGCCTTCATAACCATGTGGCAACAACATTACAATACCGTTCATACGATTCCATTTTTGTTCTCCGCCGGCAATGAATTGATCGATCATTGTTTGTGCGCCATTGCTAAAATCTCCAAACTGTGCTTCCCATAAAACCAATGCATTTGGACTTGCCAATGCATATCCATATTCAAAACCCAACACGCCATATTCACTTAATAAAGAATTATAGATTTTGAATTTTTGTTGTTGCTCATTAAAGTGATTAAGCCTGTTATATTTCGCATCTGTTTCTTCATCTCTTAAAACAGCGTGACGATGGCTAAACGTGCCGCGACCTACATCTTGTCCGCTCATGCGCACTATTTTTCCTTCAACCAATAAAGATGAGTAAGCTAATAGTTCGCCGGTTGCCCAATCAATTTTCCTTTCTGTTTCGTACAATTTTATTTTATCCTGCAATAATTTTTCAATCTTTTTTAATGGTTGAAAATCCTGCGGCCATTTCATTAATCCATCAAACAAAGTTTTTAATGCCTGTTCGCTGATGGCTGTTACCGGTGATGTATTAAAATCTTCAACAGTAGCTTTCTTTAGGCTGCGCCACCATTCTTCGGGCTGCTGATATTTATATGGTAACGGGTTTTGTTTTACTTCATCCAAACGTTCCTGCAAATCGCTCCAGAATTTTTTCTCCATGTCTTTGGCTAACTCCTGGGCATCAGGTTCGCCATGTTACATCAAATATTTAGTATAAACTTCACGGGCATTCGGATGCCCGTCAATCAATTTATACATCTGCGGTTGTGTATATTTTGGATCATCTCCTTCATTGTGGCCATGGCGACGATAACAAACCATGTCAATAAAAATATCCTGGTTAAATTCCTGCCTGTAACGCGTTGCAATTTCAACACATTTAACTACAGCTTCAGGATCATCACCATTTACATGAAATACCGGCGCCTGTATTGCGCCCGCTAAAGATGTACAATAATCAGAACTTCTTGCATCATCAAAATCTGTTGTAAAACCAATTTGATTATTGATAACAAAATGAATAGTGCCGCCTGTATAATAACCCGTCAGATCGCTCATTTGGATTACTTCATACACAATTCCCTGGCCTGCAACGGAAGCATCGCCGTGAATAAGTATCGGAAGTATTTTATCGAATTTACTGTTATACAAAATATCTGCTTTCGCTCTTGCAAAGCCAATAACAACGGGGTCTACTGCTTCAAGATGTGAAGGATTCGGCATTAATTTCAAATGAACTTTCTTGCCATCTTTTGCCTCAATTTCGCTGCCGTAACCCATGTGATATTTAACATCACCACTGCCCATTGTTTGATCAAGCTTTGCAGTGCCTTCAAACTCGCTGAAAATTTGTTCGTATGTTTTACCAAGAATATTTGCAAGCACATTTAATCTTCCGCGATGTGCCATCCCAATTACTACTTCCTCAACTCCATATTCGGCACCTGTTTGAATGATCGCATCTAAAGCCGGTATAGTTGTTTCACCACCTTCAAGAGAAAATCTTTTTTGACCAACATATTTTGTATGCAGGAATTTTTCAAACATCACGCCTTGATTCAACTTCTCTAATATTCTTTTTTTTGTGTCGATTGAGAGCGGGTCAGTGAATTTTTTTTCTACTTCATTAGTAAGCCAGTCAATTTGTTTTTGATCACTGATATACTTAAACTCAATTCCAACATGCGAAGCATAACATGTTTTAAGATGATCCAAAATATTGCGCAAAGTAGTTTCGCCTAAACCAATCAAATTACCTGCGGCGAAAGTTTTATCAAGATCAGCATCACTTAATCCAAAAAAAGAAAGATCAAGATTTGCCCCTCGGTCTTTGCGTTTACGGATTGGATTTGTATTAGCAATGAGATGACCTTTATTCCTGTAACCAAGGATAAGACGATATACTCTTATTTCTTTCATCCAGTCACGCTCGGTATCTGCAGTTGACGGTTTTGTTTGTGGCGCCGCAATTGTTTCCGCTACAGGGTTTTCAGATGTTTCAATTCCACTACCGCTGTGTTTCCCATTAGTGCCGTTTGTGTAATTCGTGGCAATATTTGACACAGCAAAATCGAAACCTTCAAAAAATTTTTTCATTTCAGGATCAACACTGTTGGGATCCTTAATGAAATCCTGGTATAAATTTTCAATGTATGCCGGGTGAGAACTTGTTATATAAGAAAAATCCTTCATGGAGGCAGTTTATCGCGTTTAAAATATGTTTGCAAATATAACCTCATCCTAACCCTTTGCCAAAGGAGAAAGGCATTTGAAACGCAAATTTTTAGAGGTGTATAACCAAATTTTAAGAAATTGATTTCAAGAGTAATGATTGTTCCCTTATCTTTGCGCCTCGAAAAAATTAAATATGGCAAATCATAAAGCAACAAAGAAGGATGTGCGCCAGGCAACAAAACGCAGAGAACGCAACAAGTATTATGGTAAAACTACCCGTAATGCTATCCGTGAATTAAAAGCAAATCCTGATGAAAAGGCTTATGGCGAATCCCTACCTTCTGTTATTTCTATGATTGATAAACTGGCAAAAAAAGGCGTTATTCATAAAAACAAAGCTGGCAATCTTAAGAGAAAATTGTCTAAGAAAACTGCGGCAACAGCTTAAAATATTTCGTTGTTGAATGTAAAAATTCCTCTGCAATCGCGGGGGAATTTTTGTTTTATTGGTATGTGATGCTTGTGTTACATTTAAGCATGAAAAAATTTCTTTCTTTGTTATTTATTTTTACCGGTTATACTTTAACTGCCCAAAACTTTACGACAACCTTCGAAACATCCGGCGGTAAACAAACAGCAACATATTTTGAATGCATTGAGTTTTATAAATCGCTTGCCAAATCATTCTCAACCATAAAAATTTTAACCGGCGATACAACAGACGAAGGTTATCCATTACATATTGTTTTGTTTTCTGCTGATAAAAAATTCGACATTAGTAACTGGCATAAACAAAACAAGATCGTTGTTTTAATTAATAACGGAATTCATCCCGGCGAACCAGATGGCATTGATGCAAGCATGATGTTTTTACGTGATTTAGCAGAAGGCAAAGTGAAAGCAACAAACAATGTTGTGTTTGCAGTAATTCCTGTTTACAATATTGGCGGATGTTTAAACAGGAATAGTTTTTCAAGAGTAAATCAAAACGGACCGGAGAGTTATGGCTTTCGTGGTAATGGAGAAAATCTTGATCTGAATCGTGATTTTATAAAAGCAGACTCTAAAAATGCTTTTGCATTTGAAAAATTATTTCATCTTTTAAATCCCGATATTTTTATTGATAATCATGTTAGCGATGGCGCTGATTACCAGCATACAATGACGATGCTTACAACACAGCACAATAAATTGGAAGGACCAATTGCTGATTTTTTGCACGATGTTTTTGAGCCTGCTTTATACAAAAGCATGGAACAAAAAAATTGGCAAATGTGCCCTTATGTAAATTTTGAAGAAAGCAGTTTAAAAAACGGATGGGATGCATTTTATGATCCGCCGAGATATAGCAGCGGCTATGCTTCTTTGTTTGAAACAATTGCTTTTGTGCCTGAAACGCACATGCTGAAGCCTTATGCAGACAGAGTAAAGAGCACCTATGCTTTTATGCAAACTGTTATGGAAGAAGCGTCAAACTTTTCGAATGATATTCATGAAAAAAGAAAAGCTTCAATTGATGCAATTAAACAGCAAAAAGAATTTCCGTTAAGCTGGAAAGTTGATTCATCAAAATTTGATCACATCAATTTCAAAGGTTATGATACATCAATGATGACAAGCATAGTTACAGGTTTGCCGCGTTATTATTACGATCATTCAAAATCTTTTGAAAAGCAAATACCATTTTACAATACTTATACTCCGTCAGTCAGCGTGCAAAAACCAAAAGCGTATATTATTCCTCACGGCTGGCATGAAGTAATTGAAAGATTACAATTGAATAATGTTGTGATGCATCAATTAAAAAATGATACAACAATTAAAGTTGAATATTATTTGGTTGATGATTGCAAAAGCATGACCAAAGCTTATGAAAAACATCATCGCAATTATGATATTCATTTAAGTTCACATACTGATTCAATCCACTTTTTAAAAGGCGATTATATTATTTTTACCGGCCAGGATTGTGATCGTTACATTGTTGAAACATTAGAGCCTTTAGGAGATGACAGTTTTTTTAGCTGGAATTTTTTTGATGCAGTTTTGCAACGCAAAGAATTTTACAGCGATTACCGCTGGGAAGATGTAGCTGCAGAATACATTAAGAAACATCCCGAAGTAAAAACTTTATTGGACGAAAAGAAAAAAACAGATATTGCGTTTGCAGCTTCAGCACAACAGCAATTGTATT
>JAFBAF010000272.1 GCA_019247895.1 Parafilimonas sp.
GTGTCGGGTATCTCGGTAAAGTTTGAGACTTTGCCGCATCTTTCAAATCAAAAATAGTATTTCAATCTTTCTACGCTTATTCCAAACCTCAACTACCCAAAACGAAACTTCGTTTATTTAAACAAGGTTTCATCTGCATTAACTTAAGTTTCATTTACAGCAAACCAACCTTCATTTGTAAGAAGCGAGACTTCATTTATATAAAATCAAATTTCCCTCTTAAAAAACAAGCTTCGTTTATACAAATCAAATTTCGTTTACACTTTTCCAGGCTTCAAACTGCCTTTTTTGTATAGAAGTTTGTCTTAATGCTACAAATCAGTCATATTAATGTGAGTAATTATTTCGTTTCTATTCAAACAATATCCTATTACGTAAAACCTCACTTTATGAAAATCGCTGTACATGTTTCTCTTGCTTTTAAAGAGCTTTCTGTTGCAAAAAAAGTTCCTTTTGGCAATAATGTTATCAATTGTTTATCCGGTACAACGCAAAACGGTGAACCGGTTATAAATTTTTTTCCTAACCTGCCTGTGCCGTTAGATGAACTGCGAAGTATTAGTGATAAGACAGCCGGCTATTTGGCAGAAGCGCAATCTGGTTTAAGGGTGGCGAGATTCGCTTTAAAAGAATCAATTCAGGAATGGGATAATGCTTTTACACTTACAGCTAATTATGTAAATATAGTGGCACAGGGAAATGTGTCTGTAATAGTAATGGCAGGCTTTGACAGTACAAAAGATGAACGTTCGTCCAGGCCCAAACCGGAAACAGCGATATCATTTAAAGCTACGGTTGGCAGTGGTCGCAAAACAATAAATGCCGGTATTAAAAAAGGGGTTAAGGGCGCAAAGGCTTATGTGTTTGCCGCCGTGCCTGAAGGTGTGGATATTAAGTACAGCGGCGATACAATGATAATTGAAGTGGAAGGCAAACAATTGTTTATAAATGCCGTTACAAAAAAGAAAACTACATTTTATAATATGGAATCGGGCAAGCCTTATAAATTAAGTATGTATGCCATAAATAATGCAGGTGCGGGTGCCGCCCGAAACGGAGAACAGGTAATACCGCAATAAAATAATGATATAACGTTTTGTGCGTTTTGCACTAAGCCTTTAACTTTTAGCTTCATTATGCTTTGTACATTTTGCGTTAAGCATTTAGCTTTGAGCTTTTAGGTTTTCACATGAATTATCTTGCTCACGCATATCTTTCGTTTAATCAACCCGAAATTTTAGCGGGCAATATGATCAGTGATTTCGTAAAAGGAAAAAAACGTTTTGAATTTGATATAAAAATTCAAAAAGGTATTGCATTGCATCGCAGCATTGATGCTTTCACTGATGATCATACAATAACCAAAAAAGCAAAAGCATTTTTAAAACCTGCTGTTGGTTTATATGCCGGTGCTTTTATTGATGTTGTCTATGATCATTTTTTAGCGCTCGATAAAAATGAATTTACTAATGAAAGTTTGCTTCAGTTTTCATTCTCTGTTTATTCAACGCTCGATAAGTTTGAAACTATTTTTCCTGAAAGATTTAGCCGCATTTTTCCTTACATGAAAACTGATAATTGGTTATATAATTACAAAACTTTAAGCGGAATAGAAAAAAGTTTTAATGGTTTGGTACGGCGTGCAAGCTATTTAGAAAGCAGTGACCGGGCTTTTGAAAGTTTTCAAAAAAATTATGAAGCATTACAAGCATGTTATAATCAGTTTTTCCCTGAATTGAAACAATTTGCTCACGCAGAATTTGTTTCGATGAATTTATGAATCGAATCTTAAAATTATATTAAGAGGATGAGCCGTCACCTCGACTTTAAGAGAGGTCTCTTAACGATTATACTATATTGATATGCAAGAGATGTCTCCTAACGCCGACATGACGCAGGCGACCTGATTAAAGTCAAGGTCATACATCAGCTTTCTTTTCCAAATAATTTCTCCATTTTTCAATCAGCAAACGCATATCATCCGGCAGCGGCGCTTCAAAAAATAATTGCTCATTTGTTACAGGATGAACAAAACCCAGTGTTGCTGCATGCAAGGCAACACGCGGGCAAACTTCAAAACAATTATCTACAAACTGTTTATATTTTGAATATACTGTTCCTTTTAGAATTTTATCACCCCCATATTCTGCATCATTAAATAACGTGTGGCCAATGTGTTTCATATGCACACGAATCTGGTGAGTGCGGCCTGTTTCCAACCTGCACTCAACAAGTGTTACATAATTAAATCTTTCAATCACTGTATAATGTGTAATTGCATGTTTGCCATTCTCACCTTCAGGATAGGCATCAAACATTTTGCGATGCCGCTGGTGACGCCCGACATGTGCAATAACAGTTCCTTCATCATCTTCCATATTTCCCCAAACCAATGCTGTATATTTTCTTGATACTGTATGATTAAAAAATTGTTTGGCAAGATGCGCTGCAGCTTCTGCCGTTTTTGCAACGACAATTAATCCCGTTGTGTTTTTATCAATACGATGCACCAATCCATAACGTGGCAAATTATCTTCAGTAATGTTTGGGTTTTGGTTTGACAAATGATAAGCAATTCCATTTAATAAAGTGCCGGTATAATTTCCAACACCCGGATGCACTACCATATTCGGTGGTTTATTCAACACCATTACATCATCATCTTCATACACAATGTTCAAAGGAATATTTTCAAGTTTTACTTCAGTGTATTCCGGATTCAACAAACTCATTAAGACAATTGAATCACCGGCCTTTACCTTATAATTGCTTTTAACTTGCTTTCCATCTACCGTTAAAAAACCGGCTTCAATTGCTTGCTGTACTTTATTACGGCTTGCATTTTCAATTCTTTGCTGCACCCATTTATCAATGCGCATTGGTTCCTGGCCTGCATCTACTTTAAACGACTTTCGCTCATACAACTCCTCTCCTGCTTCTTCTTTTATTATTTCATCATCAGCATTCATACCTGCAAAAATACAGAGCTTATACGCTTAGTTTTTTTGATTGTAATTTTGCGGCATGCATGAAATTATTTTGCAGGATTTAGGACATGAAGCGTATAAACCTGTTTGGGAATACCAGGAAAAATTATTGCAGCAAAAAATAAAATCAAAACAATCGAACAATACTGAACCCGATTATTTATTGTTTGTTGAACATGATCCTGTTTATACTTTGGGCAAAAACGGAAAGGAAAAAAATTTACTGATAAGCGAAGAGTTGCTGAAGCAAAAAGGCATTGAATATTTTCATATTAACCGCGGTGGCGACATTACCTTTCACGGTCCGCAGCAATTGGTTGGTTATCCAATTTTAGATCTCGAAAATTATAAAACTGATCTTGGCTGGTACTTAAGAAGTTTGGAAGAAGTTATTATTTTAACGATTGGTGAATATGGTTTAAAAGGTGAACGCAGTGCAGGCGAAACGGGCGTTTGGTTAGATACAAATAGCAAAGGAAAAGAAAGAAAAATTTGTGCAATGGGCATTCGTTGCAGCCGGTGGATAACGATGCATGGCTTTGCACTAAATGTAAATGTTGATCTGAATTACTTCAATTATATTACGCCTTGCGGCATACAAAACAAAAAGGTAACATCTATACAAAAAGAGATTAGAAGAGAAGTTTCGATAAATGAAGTAAAAGAAAAACTCATCAAAAATTTTGGACTTGTTTTTGATGCAACCATTCATACAAATGCTGCTTCAGTTCCTTCATAAATCAATTAATAACATTAAGCAAGTCTTTATAATTTCATAGCCAATAAAAATGGAACCGGATGTGTTGTACATTTTTAATAATGA
>JAFBAF010000357.1 GCA_019247895.1 Parafilimonas sp.
TTTGAAAAGTTTAGGCACGCCTTGTTTAATTCATCAGCCAAAATATTCGATGTTCGTGCGTTGGGTTGAAGATGGTTTGCTTGATGTGCTTGAACAAAACGGTGTTGGTTGCATTGCGTTTTCGCCGCTTGCCCAGGGCTTGCTTACCGATCGTTACTTAAAGGGAATTCCTGAAGATTCACGTGCTGCCAAGTCAACCGGTTTTTTGCAGGAAAGTGAAGTGACAGAAGATAAAATTGAGAGGGTTAAAAAGCTGAACGATATAGCGCAACATAGAAACCAATCATTGGCGCAAATGGCTTTAACATGGTTGCTGAAAGACAAAAGAATTACCAGTGTTTTAATTGGTGCAAGTTCTGTTGAACAACTAAAAAATAATCTTGCTGCTTTAAACAATTTAAATTTTTCCGAGGAAGAACTTGCTTCGATAGAAAATATTTTAAAGTAATAATTGAATTTATTTGTGGTCACCAGCATTTGAATGGATGGCATCGTTCCTTGCGTCGCAACACTTCAACAACATATTTTCACAGCAGCATAATCAAAATTTTGCCTGCGAATAACAGAACATTATTTTTGCGCGATCTAAGGGGAATTAGCTCAGTTGGCTAGAGCGCTTGCATGGCATGCAAGAGGTCACCGGTTCGAGCCCGGTATTCTCCACATTTACCGAACAGCCCGATATTTTTAAAGAGTTTGTTCGGTTTTTTTTGGTGAAGCCCTTATCAGTACTGAGTATTAGCCTGACCGTTTATTAGCTAATACTTACCGGTAAAGTGAAACTAAATGTTGCGCCTTGATTCAATTTACTTTCAACCCAAATTGTTCCGCCTTGCGCTTCAATAAAATCTTTAGAAATAGCAAGGCCTAAGCCTGTGCCTTTTTCGCTTGTGTCAGGCACTTTAAAATAACGGTCAAATATTTTTGGTTGATATTCTTCCGCGATACCTCGTCCGTGATCTTTCACAGAAAAAACAATGTCGTTATCTTTTTTATAAACACTTGTTTCAACAATATTATTTTCTGAAGAATATTTAATAGCGTTGATCAAAAAATTATTCAGCACCCATGTTGTTTTATCTTCATCAGCGTTTATTAAAGGCAGGTCTTGTTCAGCGTAGTTTTTTATGCTGATGTTCTTTTCTTTCGCATTTGTTTCAACAGCACTTACAGCATGCTCAACTATTGATTTTGGATCAACTTGCCTAATATCTAATTGAATTCTGCCCGCTTCAACCTGGCTCATGTTTAATAATTCACTTAGAATTTTTAGCATGCGTTGGTTATCATCTTTTAAACTTTTTATTAATTCTTTTTGTTCTGATGACAATGTGCCGGTGCGCTCATCTTCCAACAATTTCAAGCTAAAATCTGATGCCGCTAATGGTGTTTTTAATTCGTGCGAAACGGTTGCAATAAAGTTGGTTTTGGCAACATCAAGTTCTTTAAACGAAGTAATATTTTTTACAACAATAACCTTGCTCTGCGTTTCATTCTGATCAATATCAACCGTTTCTTTTATAAAATAGTTCTCATGATTTTGCACAACAATTTTAAACGGTGTTGATGCATTATTCTCTAACAAAAATTTAAAAAGATCATTTCTTGCTGCAATTTCATTAGCTTTTTTTCCAATCAAATCTTTGTTGCGCAGGTTTAATAATTGCAAAGCCTGTTTATTTGCAAATAATATAATATCTTTTTTATCCAAACCAATACTTGCATCTTTCAAACTGTTGATCACACTTTCAGCACGGCTTTTTTCAAACAATAATATATTCAGATTGCTATTCTCAAAATGTTCAAGCCGCACAGCCATTTCGTTAAATGCATTTGCCAGTTTTCCAAACTCATCTTTATTACTAATATGAATTCGGTAGCGATAATTTTTCGCAGCAATTTCTTTCATCGCTTCGCTTAACTGGCTTATTGGTTTTGTAATGAGCGATGGAAAATTTGTGATGAATGTAAATGCGATTAAAAATACAATCACAGCAAGCGTTGTAATAATTGCCAGCGCTTTATCTGCAGATTTTTGCGCCATATCGTTTTTATGATGAATTGCATTCATGTTCAGTTTAAGAATTTGCTGCAATGCATTTTCAGCCGCATTAAAATTTTGTTCTATTGTATCACCGGTTTTTATTTTATTGAATGATGACCGCAAGGCAATTGTAGCCTGCAATTCGCCCGGCTCTGTAACATTTGCTTCCTGTTTTTGTAAATTGTTTTCAAAGCTTATTGATGATGCAGTAATTCCTGTTTTGATCTTGCTTAAATCTCGTTGCATATTGTGGCAATATGCTAAACTTTCATAGTTATCTTTTAATATGTTTTTTCCCTCCGTTTTCAACTTCGACATATAATAAATTCCTGCTCCGCCCGTTAAAATCAACAGGAGAAAAAGAAACAAAGTTCCCAGCCATATTTTCTTTTTAACCGTTAGTGCCATCACGAAAGAATAACAATATCAATATTATTTTTTGAAAGTGTTTTCAGCAGTTGATTAAATGAACCTGTTCTTAATATTACCTGAAAAAGATTGATGTGTGGCTTGCCCAAACAAATTGTTGTAATCTTATTTTCCACGGCTGTTTCAATAATTGTTGCAGCAATATTATTTCCTTTTTTTTGAATGATTTCTGCACCCAGTTCTGTTGCATTTTTAAAATTATTTATTAAATGTCTTTGAGCGGCAAGTTGAATTTTATTCGGGTTTTCTTTTTTCGTTTGCACATACAACACATACCATTTGCTGTTGTAATAAGATGCAAGTCTTGCGGTTTTACGAATAATGTGTTGCGCAATTTCATGATTGGAAGAAATGCAAGCCATAAAACGTTCATGCCGGAAAGGTGTTTGTTTCGCCGTGATTTGATAATCCACTTTTCGCTCCACCTGTCCCGCAACTTCTTTTAAAGCCAGCTCACGCAACTGCAATATTTTTTCAGGCTGAAAAAAATTAGTTAATGCCTGTTGAATTTTTGTGTGATCATAAATTTTTCCTTCTTTTAAACGTGCTATTAATTCATCTGCAGGCAAATCAATGTTCACCACTTCATCTGCAAGCTGCAACATTTTATCTGGTACACGTTCAGTAACATCAATGCCTGTAATTTGTTTTACTTCAGCATTTATACTTTCAATGTGTTGAATATTTATTGCAGATATAACGTTGATGCCTTCATCCAAAATATCAATCACATCCTGCCAGCGTTTTTCATTTTTACTGCCGGGAATATTAGTATGTGCCAGTTCATCAACAATTACAACATCAGGATGCAACAACAAAATTGCATTCACATCAAGCTCATCTAATTTTTTTCCTTTATAAAAAACTTCCCTTCGCGGAATAATTGATAAACCATCCAGCAAGGCTTCTGTTTCTTTTCTGCCATGCGTTTCAACCAAACCAATTTTTACATTCACATTGTTGCGTTGCAACGCATGCGCTTCCTGCAACATGCGAAAAGTTTTGCCAACGCCTGCACTCATGCCGATGTAAATTTTTAAGTTGCCTTTTTTAGTATGTGTTGCAATGTTTTCGATAATGATATCTTTTTTAATGAAGTAAGAATATTTTTATGTTACCAACTAATGTATTTCATGGCATCTTCGTTGTGTCACTCACTTGTACTGCAGGTACTTTTTTCATCTTTTTTTTGGAACCACAAAGGCACAAAGACATGAAGCAATACAAAGTCTTGGTGAAACTTTGAGCTTAGTGTCTTCGTGGTTCAATACTTAAAAATGATATGTTGCCGCCAATATTCCACTCACTGTTACTTTTGTTGGCGAACCATCATTCTTTTCAAAAACGGCATCTTTACCTGCATCAATTCTTAACTCTGGAATGATTGTAAGATTGCCAACTTTTAAATTTGGCGACAATGTAACATCGAAAATATTTGTTGCAGGTGCCGAGATCACTGCTTTTTTATTATCAAAATATTCTGTTCTTAATGTTATACCAAATGTGTTTGTTGGGTCAACATTAAAATATAGCGCTGAACCCCACCAACTGTTAGCAGTTGTTGAATCTGGCTTTACAGTTTGTATAGTTCCGTTATATCCAATGCTGAATTTATTTGTGATCGCTGCAGTTACAACAATATCAACCTGGTTTAAAGTATAAGCGCCACCAAATGAACCTTGGTAATTCAAATAAGCTTTTACTTTATCATCTTTAGAACCTGTACTAACTTGTGCGATCGCAAATTTTCTCGCAGCTGTTGTAGTAATATTATCTGTTGTATTCGCAACGCCGACCATGAACGCCGACTTACCTCCCAAACTAACATCAGCTTTTAAACCAGTGTGAGAAAACGGACCGTACGTAAACATATAATCCATGCTGTAATTACGATTCAAGTAAGCATCGGGAACTTCATAACCGATATGCGTGAACCATTTACCAAGGGTTAATTTAAAGTTGTTGGTAACCGCATAACTAACATATGCCTGCTTGATTGCAAACAATGTTGAATGATCAGGATTAGCATAAGAAAATTCTTCTGCCCGCCTGCCAAAACCTAAATCAACAGTTGCGCTGGCTTTACCAAAACTGTGATCTGCACGAATGCTTGCCATACCAAGCTCAAATGAATTTTGTGAATTGGTAAAGCTTGTATAATTATTGGTTGCGCCACTTTTGGGATTATCAAAATTGTAGCGATAATAACCGTCAACAGAACCTGTGATAGTTCGGAATATACTCTTTGAACTGTCTTGTGCAATTGAGTGAGCAGTGAACAGTAAGCTGTAAATCGTAAATACAAAAAACTTTTTCATTTTATTTTGATTCGTCTTATTATTTTGATTCGTCTAATGCAATATTTAATTTCAGCACATTTACTTTTGATGGACCAAATAAACCAAGCAATGGTTTTTCTGTGTGCGCATCAACTAATGC
>JAFBAF010000050.1 GCA_019247895.1 Parafilimonas sp.
CATGAAGAAAATTGTACTTCTAACTGCACTGCTTGTAACCAGTTATAACCTCTTTGCTTTTACTACGCAAGGTGTTTGGCGCTGGCGTAATGATGATGGATCAGAAACCGCTGCAACATGGAAAGCTGCTCAGAATACGCCCATCACTATCCATTCAAAAGATAGCGTTATACGGTTGCGTATTGAATTATATAATAATGGTAGCGGTGGCTTGCTAGATGGCGCTTTATTTGAAGATTCAAGTAATGAAGTTGGTGGCCACTGGGATACTATCAAATTAGCAGCAAATTCAAATGCATTTATGCTTGCAGGTACAAGTCCGTTTGTTGCTGATCTTGAACCAACAACACACCAGTTGAACGGACAGTCTATTCCTCCATACACATTCGTTGCCGGAAAGGAAATTGTTTCTACGGAAAGATTACCAAAACAATCGCTTAGCAAAGGGCAAACAACCGAGTTCGAATATGTAATTAAACCCACGGCAAACATAAAGCCTAATGTTACTTATTATTTTAGGGTTGATGCTGCAAATTATTCTTTCGGTTATGTTTTTCCTTCGTTGGTTTCCCAGGTCAATCCGCTGCCTCATGCAAGTATAGCAGATAAATCAATGGATGAAGGTGATAGTGGAACATCGCTTATGAAATTTAAGGTAACGCTTGATCATGTTTGCAGCACCACTGTGAAAATAAAATATGCAACTGCAGACAGTACAGCAAAGGCAGGAAGTGATTATGTAGCACAGCAAGGTACAATAAGTCTTCCGGCGGGAACAACTTCAAAAACCATTTCAATAACTATAAACGGAGATACGAAAAAAGAGCCAAATGAACGCTTTAAAGTAATGCTTAGTAAACCTGTAAATGCGCTGCTTTCAGACTCAATAGGTATTGGTACTATAAAGAACGATGACGCGGCTGCATTGGCTTCTGCTATAGAAGTTAATAACAGTAAAATCGCAAATAATGCAACTGTAAAAATATTGCCGGATCCCAATAAAGGGAATTTTGTAATACAAATGCAATTACCTGCGAAAGAAACTGAGACCATGTTAACATTATATAGTAATTCAGGAGAAAAAGTATGGCAGCAAAACATGGGTAATGTAAGCGGCACTGTTACCAAAAATGTTTATTTGCAAGATAAATTAATTGCAGGTATGTATTCTTTAATGATCCAGCGAAGTGATATGAATTATACAGTTAAACTTTTAATCAACAAATAACGGCATTGGGTTATTGAAGCATTTTAAATAAAACAGAACTTCAGTAATTATTGAAACGATACTCATAGCAAAGAGGAATGCAGCTGGTTGTGGTGTATTTACAACGAGAGGTTGAATTGTATTGTACGCAACAGTTTTAATGATTTGGTGTTATCAATAAAAAAATTATATGACATAAAAATTTTTATTATACCGGGAATTCACAAACTTTAATCACAAAATAAAAACCATGAAAAAAGTTCTACTTCTGATTACGCTGCTGGTAACAAGTTACAACCTCTTTGCTTTTACTACACAAGGTGTTTGGCGTTGGCGCAAAGACGATGGTTCTGAAACATCCGCCACATGGCATGCTCCGCAAAACACAGCTATTACAATAAGTTCAATGGATAGCAATATAAGGCTGCGCATTGAACTGTATAATAATGGAAGCGGCGGTTTGCTTGATAATGCAAGATTTGAAGATTCTATTGCGGGTGTTCCAGGTTGGGATACTATTAAATTAGCAGCAAATACAAATGCTTTTCAATTGGCCGGAACAGATGCTTATGTAACAGACCTCGAAGCAACAACACATCAATTAAATGGTCAACCTATTCCACCATATTCTTTTGCGCCTGGAAAAGTTATTGTGGCTACCGATGGATTGCCTGCACAAACACTTGCCACCGGTCAAACAACTGAATTCGAATGGGTAATTAAGCCAACTGCAAATATTCAACAGAATACTACTTATTATTTCAGAGTTGATGCAGCCAATTATTTAATCGGCTATGCTTTTCCTTCCTTAAGTACTTCAAGTACGTTGCCTGTAAATGTTACCGCGTTTAATGTGTCAACAAATAAAAACAGTGTATTGCTTACGTGGGTAACAGCAACAGAAAAGAACAATAGTCATTTTGATGTAGAAAGAAGTGCTGATGGAAAGATTTATTCTAAGGTAGCGACTGTACAGGGCAGTGGCACCACTTCCTTAACTCACACTTATCAGGCTTATGATGACAAACCACTCAGCGGCATAAGTTACTATCGTATAAAACAAGTTGATGTTGATGGTAAATACCAGATATCTGATGTAAAAACAGTGAATATGGCTTTGCAGAATTATGTATTGAAAGTGTTTCCCAATCCTTCTCATGGCGATGTTACTTTCAGTTTAAATAATTATAATGGCAAAGCTGTAACAGCAACTTTAAATAATGCTTCAGGTAAAACCGTTCACCAGGAAATAATGCAGATAAACGGTGCGGATAGTTACAAACTGAATTTGCAAAACAAATTGGCTGCAGGCATTTACTTCCTGCAATTAAAGGGAGATGGAATTTCTGAAAATATTAAAGTTGTTATACAGTAAATGAAAAACTATAAATAGAAAAGAGAGAGCCTGCAAAGGCTCTTTTCTTTTTATAACCGTTGTATATAAATCCTGTTATTTTGTAGAGATGCTTAAGAAAAAATTACCTGCAAGCTTGTTGGCGATGATTTCCGGCTTGCTTGCTTTTATTGCAATTGCTGAAATAAATTTTATTATTGGATTAATATGTTTTGTGCCCTTATTTATTTCAATACTTAATGCAAATACAAAACAACATTTTAAGCAAGGTCTCATTTTCGGATTTGTGTTTTCATGCTTTACTTATTCGTGGATGATAAGCGGGGCCGAACGTTTTACAGGTTATAATTTTTTATACGGAGCAGCAATATTTTTAGTTTGCGCTTTTATAATTGCGTTATACTGGGCGTGTTTATTGTTGTGCATTTCATTTTTAAAAATCAAGAATAGCAAATATGCTGTTGCATTAAATAGTATCGCTATTACTTCATTGTTTTGTGTATTTGAATTTTGCTGGTCGTTTGTTGGAAACGGGCTGCCATGGTTTAATTTTTATGCCGGCACAGCATTCGAAGGAAATTTATATGCAGTACAACCTGCATCGTTTTTCGGAATATATATTTTAAGTTTTATTGTTGTTTTGGTTAATTATCTGATTGCGGTTTATGTTGTTCGGAAATATTGGAAAAGGCTTGTTATACCTTCAGCAATAATTTTAATATACTTATGTTGTGGTTACATCATTTTTCAAAGTTTCAACAACCGTCTTCAGCAAAATAAAGTGGTTAAAATTGCAATAGCTAATGAAAATATCCCTCCTGATATTAAATGGGACGATGCAAACGGCAATATGCTTGTTCAACGTTTGCTTGACCTGAATAAAGCCGCAGTTGCCCTGCATCCGGACATTATTTTGTGGTCTGAATCAGCAGTGCCGTGGACATATAGAAAAGATGATGACCTGGTGAATGAAATTTTGAAGGAATCGTCAGGATCAAACATTACTCATATACTTGGTATAAACACCGAAGTTGACAACAACATTGTAAATAATTCTGCTTATTGTTTTTTACCAGGCGGAAATGTTGCCAACCGGTACGACAAACAATTTCTATTATCATTTATTGAAAAACCTTTAAGCAATTTCAGTGTTCCATTTTTTTCAAGTAAAGGGTTTTTTGTAAATGCAGATCAAAGGCATAATGCACCTTTGCAAACGCCCTATGGTAAAGCAGGCATTATGATCTGCAACGAATCAGCTATTGAAACTTCAGCTCAAAATTCAGTTAAACAAGACGCAAACTTTTTTTGCAATATGAGTAATGACGGATGGTTTAATAATACTTATATAGTTCGTTCTCATTTTCTGGGCGCAAGATTGAGGGCTGTTGAAACAAGAAAAGATGTTGCAGTAAATTGTAACAATGGTTATTCAGGTTTTATAAATGCAAACGGAAATATTATTAAGCAGGAAAAGGATACAGAGCCATTTATACAAGTGAATAATATTTATACAAACAATTATAAAGCATTTGTTTCTTCGATGCCGTTATTGTTTATCTATGTCTGTGCCGCACTCGTTTTGTTCATAGCGATTTTAAAAATCAGCACTCGTATGTATAAGTAGTTAACTGGTTTACAGTGCTAAACTATTTGATCTCTTCAAAATCAATATAATCATCTGCGGGAGGCCGAGCACCGGTTTTAGTGTTTTGTGATTCGTTGGTGTAATGTTGCTGCCGCTGTTGTTGGTGCATTTCATTTACTTTATTACGTATTTGCGAAGATGCCCGGGAAACAGGAATAATGAAATTAAAAATGAGCTTGTATAATAAATACAAAACAAAAAACGTAAATAGCCATTCAAAAATCATAATGTAAAATTACTGTGATTTATATTACCAATTAATACCGCTGATAATTTCACAACAGCTTAACCACTGTTCAATTTGGAAAATCATAAATATCATTGTACATTTGCCACCGGAAATCATTTTTAGAAGGGAACGCAATCGTTCCCTTCTCTTTTTACTATATATGAGCCCAGATTCAATTGTAAACAGCATTGAGAATATTGTAAATCAATTTCTCGGGAATGAAACTCAGTATTTTTTGGTCGAAGTAAAAGTGAAGGCAACTAATAATATAAAAGTTTTTATTGATGGCGACGAAGGCATCTCTATTGAAAAATGCGTTCAGTTTAACAGACAGTTATATAAAATAATTGAAAGCAATGATCTTTTTCCGCCAGGCAGTTTTTCACTTGAAGTTTCTTCTCCTGGTGTAGATAAGCCTTTAAAATTGCAACGTCAGTATCAAAAGAATACAGGCAGAAATATCGAAATATTATTTAACGACGGTTCTGTAAAAACTGGTCGTTTGTTGCAGATATCAAATGATGATATAATAATTGAGGAAACAAAAGGCAAGGGTAAAAAAACAGAAACAACTCAGTTGGTAATTCCATTTTCTAACATAAAAACAACAACGGTTCAAATTCAATTTTAATTGTACGACGTAGTATCGTACATCTTACTTCGTAAATCGTAAATGTATGGCAAGTATTAACTTAATAGAAGCCTTCCAGGAATTTAAAGAAGCCGAAAATATTGACAGGCCTACTATGATGAAAGTAGTGGAAGACGTATTCAAAACATTACTGAGAAAAAAATTTGGCAGTGATGAAAATTTTGATGTAATCGTTAACGCTGAAAAGGGCGACCTTGAAATTTTTCGTCGCAGAATGATCGTGGAAGATGGTGAAGTACAGGATCCGCTGGCTGAAGTCGCTTATAGCGATGCAGTAAAAATTGAACCCGATTTTGAGGTAGGAGAAGAGCTTTACCAGGAAGTTGATATGCTTGATTTTGGTCGTCGTGCTATTCTTGCTGCAAAGCAAACACTGGCAAGTCGTATAAGCGATTTAAAGAAAAATGTATTGGTAAAAAAATATGGCGACAGGATTGGTGAAATTATTAATGCTGAAGTTTACCAGGTTTGGAAAAAAGAAGTTTTGCTGATTGATGAAGAAGGCAATGAACTGATTTTACCAAAAAGCGAACAAATTCCACAGGACTATTTTAAAAAAGGAGAAAGTATTCGTGCAGTTGTGGCCCGTGTAGATATGAAGAATAATACCCCGGTTATTATACTCAGCCGTACAAGCTCGGATTTTTTGGCAAAGTTGTTGGAAATTGAAGTGCCCGAGATTTTTGATGGCCTTATCACTATAAGAAAAATTGTAAGAGAACCGGGTGAACGTGCAAAAGTAGCAGTAGAAAGCTTTGATGACAGGATTGATCCTGTTGGAGCCTGCGTGGGTATGAAAGGAAGTCGCATTCATGGCATAGTTCGTGAGCTTAAGAATGAAAATATTGATGTTATCAATTGGACAAACAATGTTCAGTTATTAATTCAACGTTCTTTAACTCCTTCCAAAATAAGTTATATGGATTTGGATAACGAAAATAAACATGCCGATGTTTATTTAAAGGCCGACCAGATTTCTTTAGCAATAGGAAGAAGAGGTGTAAATATTAAATTAGCTTGCGAACTTACAGATTATGATATCGACGTGTTCCGCGAAAATGAAGGCGAGCAGGAAGAATATGACATTGACCTTGACGAATTTTCAGATGAAATTGATACATGGGTTATTGATGAATTAAAGCGCGTAGGTTGCGATACTGCACGCAGTGTAATGGATTTAAGTGTTGAAGAGTTAGAACGCAGAACAGATTTAGAAAAAGAAACGATAGAAGAAGTAAAAAGAGTATTAAAAGCGGAATTCGAAAAAGAATAATATTGTGCAGGTAATTAATTATTCGTGTAAAAAAGATAAGTTGCATGATAATAGAATGTGTTGAGAAATTGCCTGCCTTAAAACAAAATTTTTTTAATGGCTGAAGTTAAGTTACCACGGTTATTAGGCGCTGCCAAAGAATTTAATATCGGGCAGGATACACTGATAGAATTTTTGGTGGGCAAAGGTTTTGATCGGGATGAGTTAAAGCCCACGGCAAAATTATCGCTTGAGATGTATGAAGCTTTGCAACATGGATTTCAGGGAGATAAAGTAGCTAAAACAAAAGCAGATCAAATTGAAATTCCGAAAAGCGCCCAGGCAGAAAGGAAAAGAAAAGAAGACGAGGAAATCAGTTTTAGAAGAGATGATCATAAACCTGTAAACGGTGACGCAGTTAAACCAGCTACTGAAAAAAATGCCGCTGAAGTAAAACCAGAAGTACCGAAAGCTGATGAAAAAGTGATTCCTGTTTCAGAAGTGGAGAATACTCCGGCTGAGGAACCTGAAGTAATAAAAATAGAAGCACCGGAAATTGAAGGCCCTAAAATAATAGATAAAATAGACCTTTCGGCAATCAATACTTCTACCAGGCCGAAAAAAGGCGAAAAGAAAATACCTCCGCCTGTCGCGGAAGAACCTGCTAAAGATCTTGAAGAAGAGAAATCATCAGAACCGGAACCTGAGGTGGCGGCATTGCCAGAAACAACAGAAGATGCTGATAACCCGGCAGTGATTGAAAATATAAGGGCAGAAAAAATTGAAGGGCCAAAAGTGATTAGGAAAATTGAACTGCCTGTTGAAAGCGATACACGGCCTAAGCCTGCTCCTTCATCAACACCACGTGAAGAAAAGAGAAAGCGCAAACGCATCCCTATTGATAAAAAAGGCGGGGGCAATGCGCCCGGCGAAAGAAGGCCAGACGGCCCTCCTAACCAAAGGCCGCCAGGTGGTGGAGATAATCGTTTTCGCAGAGACGGAGGTGGTGGGCCCGGTGGCGGAAGAGGCCCGCATCCACATCGGGGCAGCGGCCCTCATAGGGGAGGGGACAGAAGACCCGTGCCTGATAGGGAGATTGATCAAAAAGAAATACAGGAAAAAATTCGGGAAACACAGGCTAAGCTTGCCGGAGCAACAGGGCGCGGTAAAAGTTTGAAAGCAAAACACCGCCGCGAAAGAAGAAATGAAGTTGCAGAAAATGCTGATACTGGTGATAACAATGTATTGCAGGTAACAGAATTTGTAACAGTAAGTGATCTTGCAAACCTGATGGATGTAAGTTTTGCTGAAGTTATAAGTAAATGTATGAGCCTTGGCATAATGGTTTCTATCAACCAAAGGCTCGATGCCGAAGTAATAGAATTAGTGGCAGGTGAGTTTGGTTATGAAGTTGAATTTATAGGTCTTGAAGATGCAGAAGAGGAAGAGGAAGAAGTAGAAGATGAACCTGATGAGTTACTGCCACGTGCTCCCATTGTAACTATTATGGGGCATGTTGACCATGGTAAAACATCATTGCTTGATTATATAAGAAGCACAAACGTTGTAGCGGGTGAAGCCGGTGGTATTACACAGCATATCGGCGCTTACCAGGTAACAATACAAGACGATAAAAAGATAACTTTTCTTGATACACCCGGCCATGAAGCATTTACAGCCATGCGTGCCCGTGGTGCGAAAGCCGCAGATGTTGCGGTAATCGTTATCGCTGCTGATGATGCAGTAATGCCTCAAACAAAAGAAGCCATTAGTCATGCGCAGGCTGCAAATCTTCCAATGATTTTTGCTATCAATAAAATTGATAAAGACGGTGCAAATCCAAAAAAGATCTATGAGCAATTATCGCAGATGAATATTTTGGTGGAGGAGTGGGGAGGCAAATTTCAAAGCCAGGAAATATCGGCCAAAAAGGGATTAAATGTTGATGCTTTGTTAGAGAAGATATTATTGGAAGCTGATCTTTTGGATCTTAAAGCTAATCCTGATCGTGAAGCATCCGGAACTATTATTGAGGCATCGCTTGATAAAGGCCGTGGTTATGTTGCAACAGTATTGGTACAAAACGGAACATTGAATCAAAGTGATCTTATGGTTTCGGGCCAGTATTTCGGAAGGTTAAAAGCTTTAACCAACGAACGTAATCAGCGTGTAACAGAAGCGCCACCTTCTACGCCGGTTCAAATTTTAGGTTTGAATGGCGCGCCGCAAGCCGGAGAAAAGTTCAAAGTGTTTGAAGATGAAGCCGAGGCGAAAGAAGTTGCTACCAAACGTTCTCAAATTCTTCGGGAACAAGGTTTAAGAACACGCAAACATATTACGCTTGATGAAATTGGACGCCGCCTGGCTTTAGGTAATTTCAAAGAACTGAAGATCATTATTAAGGGTGATGTAGATGGTTCTGTTGAAGCTTTGAGTGATTCTCTGCAAAAACTTTCTACTGAAGAAATAGTTGTAAGCGTTGTACATAAAGCTGTTGGACAAATTTCTGAAAGTGATGTATTATTGGCAACAGCTTCTGATGCTATTATACTTGGTTTTAATGTGCGCCCTTCATCGCAGGCAAACAGGCTTGCACAAAATGAAGGTGTGGAAATTAAAACTTATTCTATCATTTATAATGCTATTGAAGAGATCAAGAGCGCCATGGAAGGAATGCTTGAACCTAAAGTGGAAGAACGCGAAGTGGCAACAGTTGAAATACGCGAAGTATTTAAATTTGATAAGGCTACAGTTGCCGGTTGCTATGTTACTGAAGGAAAGATTAAACGAGATAGTAAACTTCGCCTTTTCCGTGACGGTATACTTATCTACCCTCGACAAGAAGGAGCCTTTGCAGAACTTGCCAGCTTAAAGCGTTTTAAAGATGATATGAAGGAAGTTGCAGCAGGCTATGAATGTGGATTGACAATTAAAAACTTTGCAGATATTAATCCTTCAGATACAATTGTGGCTTACGAAAAAGAAGAAGTGAAACGTACCTTATAATCTGTTCTAAATAACTTTCGCACCAATTCTTTGTTAAAAACAATTGTTTTATTATCACTGCTTTTTCAAACATTTACTTTTGAAATAATAAACTTCTGCAATTAAACTATTAAGTATGCGCATGCTAAAATTCGGTTTGTTCTTTATGCTGCTTTCATTTTTTGTAACAGAAAAGAACTATGCACAATCTCAAAGAATTGTTGTAGATCAAATAATAGCAAAAGTTGGGGATAAGATCATTCTTAAATCTGACATTGATAATGCGATTGCAGATTATAAAAGGCAGGGTCAGGATGTACAGTTGCCGCCAAATCCTGAATGTGCTTTTTTGGAAGGGCAATTGGTTCAAAAAGTTTTGGTTTTGCAGGCAAATAAAGATTCTATAACTATTGGTGATGATGAAATAGATAATCTGCTCGATAACCAGATCCGTTATTTTATCAATCAATATGGCTCACAGGAAATGCTTGAACAAATTGCAGGCAAAACCGTATACCAGTTAAAAGAAGATTTGCGCCAGCCATTCTACGAAAGACAGCTTGCAGATAAAATGCGTAATAATCTTTTGGCAAATGTGAAGATTACACCAACTGAAGTAAAAGCTTTTTATGATAAAATACCTAAGGATAGTTTGCCATTTTTTGAAAGCCAG
Source organism: Parafilimonas sp. (assembly GCA_019247895.1). GTDB lineage: Bacteria > Bacteroidota > Bacteroidia > Chitinophagales > Chitinophagaceae > Parafilimonas. The sequence goes on from JAFBAF010000050.1 coordinate 10,001, forward strand.
TTAGAAGTTGCACAGATAGTTGTTTATCCAAAAGCAAACAAAGACATTGAAGATTATATCTCGAACCAGTTGCTTGATATGAAAAAGCAAGTGGAAAGCGGGCAAAAAAAATTCGCTGATTTGGCAAAAGTATATTCGCAAGACCCGGGGAGCAAAGACAATGGCGGTCAATACAGTATAAACAGGAATGACAAGCAGTGGGATCCAACCTTTTTAGCTGCAGCATTTAAATTAAAGGAAGGGCAGGTATCTCCGGTTGTTAAAACAAAATTTGGCTTGCACCTGATTCAAATGGTTAGCCGCGCCGGTGATGATGCAGTTGTGCGTCATATACTTCTTATTCCTTCTGTAACCAATACTGAAATAACAGCAGCAAAACAAAAAGTTGACAGTGTGCGCTCAAAAATCATTGCGGGAACAATGAGCTTTAATGAAGCGGTGAATAAATACAGTGAAGACGATGTTACAAAATATAGTGCAGGCAGAATTACTTCACCTATCGATGGCTCACCAGAGGTTACAATAGATCAGTTAGATAAAGATCTTGTTGTAAATCTAAAAACTATGAAAGTGGGAGATATCACTCAACCTGTTACGTATACTGATGATCGTGGTAAAACAGGTGTGCGGATTGTTTATCTTGTTCATGAAACAGAACCACATCGGATGAATTTGAAAGATGATTACGATCGCGTAGCGCAACAAGCTTTGGGAGAAAAGAAGCAACAGGTTCTTGATACATGGTTCAAGCAACATATTTCTGATTTCTATATTGATATAGATCCGCAATATAAAACCTGTAAAAGCCTTAACGAGTGGTTTAGTTCAGAAACCACAGCTTCGAAATAAATTTAGTTAATCCCGCACATGCGGGATTAAATTTTGAAAATTAGATGTACATACATATATTTGCATTGTGAAATTAGAACAAGCTATAAAAAGCCATAAATTCAGAAACGAGGTACATAAAGCAGGATTAAATATTTTATATACTGCATGGTGGCTAAAGACAATCATGAGTAAAGAGTTAAAAGAGTATGGTTTAACACATGAGCAATACAATGTTTTACGCATTTTAAAAGGCAGGCATCCGCAGCAAATCTGCGTGAAAGAGATTGCCTGCAGGATGATCGAAAAAAATTCTAATGTTCCCAGAATAATTGACAGGCTTGAGACAAAGAAATTGGTTAAACGCACATCCTCAGATGCTGACAAAAGAGAGACTGTAATTGTATTAACCCCTGCGGGTATAAACATTTTAGAACATAGTACAGAAAGAATAAACAAGATTATGGATGCTACTTTTTTGATCGATGAAAAAAAGGCGGTAATCCTTAATAATATCCTGGAGGCTATTAGGAGAGATGAAAAGTAAAAAATTTTGAATACATAAGTGTATGTACATTTAAATAAGAATATGAAAAACAGGAGTATTAAACATATATTATACGGCCAATCCTTTGATATGGGTGGAATGCCAATCCGCCAGCCCTTTCCAACTGCAGATGTTGAAAGGATTGATCCATTTTTATTATTGCATCACGCAGAGGTAAAAGTGCCAAAGCATGTTCCGGTTGAAAAAGCAGGTGTCGGGCCTCATCCCCACAGAGGTTTTTCTCCGGTCACTTTTATATTTAAAGGCGGTGTTCATCATAGAGATAGCCGTGGTAATGATAACGTTGTTTATGAAGGTGGTGTTCAATGGATGAATGCAGGAATGGGCATTATTCATAGTGAAAGGCCGCCCCAGGATATTTTTGAAAGAGGCGGTGTGCAGGAAATCATCCAGCTATGGGTAAACACACCTGCGGAGCATAAAATGGATCAGCCTTTTTATTTCCCTTTAAGTTCTGAGAATATTCCTTTTTATGTTTCGGCTGATCATTTAATAACAATAAATGTTGTAGCCGGTGAACTTGAAAATATAAAAGGTAACATCAAGCCGCTGTCATCTTTAAATACATTTACTGCAAAGTTTAAGAAAGGTGGCAAATATGTCTTTCATATTCCTTCTTCTCACAACGCTTTTATTTACCTGCTTGATGGAAAGCTTAAAATAAATAATACTGAAGAAGTACAGGGAAAATATGCAGTATTATTCGAAAACAATGGCGAAGGATTTGAGGTGGAAGCTTTAGATGATACACGTTTCTTTATCGGTAGCGGTGAACCTTTAGATGAACCGGTGGCTTCACACGGACCTTTTGTTATGAACAATCAAACAGAAATCTTACAAGCCTTCAGGGATTATCAACTCGGAAAAATGGGCGTGTTGATTGAGAACTAAAATTTTTTCATTATTAAATAAAAACAACTATGGCAACTTTTAAGATTGACGCAGCACACAGTGAAATTACTTTTAAAGTAAAACACTTAATGATTACAACAGTAACCGGCAGTTTCTCTAAATTTGATGCAACGGCTGAAACCGGAAATCCGGATTTTTCGGACGCTTCTATTTCGTTCGAAGCTGATGTAGATAGCATCACCACAAATAACGAACAAAGAGATGCGCACTTAAAAAGCGCTGACTTTTTTCACGCAGAACAATTTCCAAAAATTACATTTCATTCAACTTCTCTTCAAAAAACAGATGGTTCCAGTTACATCCTTAAAGGCAATCTAACCATATTTGGTATAACAAAACCTGTTAGCTTAAATGTTGAGCATACAGGAAGTGTGGTTGATCCATGGGGCCAAAATAAAGAAGGTTTTGAAGTTGAAGGTAAAATTAAACGTAGCGAATTCGGCATTAAGTGGAACGCTTTAACAGAAGCCGGCGGTGCAGTTGTAAGTGATGATGTACGTTTGATAATGAATGTGCAAATGATTAAACAAGCATAATAGCACCTTGCAATTAATAATAATGATGCAAGACGAAACTAAACGGGGATTTTATGAATATTGAAATTATTTCGGCGAGCCCGCGTGTAAATAGTGTAACGCACAGGGTGGTTTTATACCTGAAGAAATATCTGATCGAAACGAGCGGGCATAATATTAATGTAATTGATGTGCGTGATTGGGAGATTAATGTTTTGCAACAGGAAGTTTTTAGAAGCGTGGAAACCACGCCGGTTGAATTTAAGCCCTTAGCAAAACGCATGTTTGATACAGATGCCTTTATTCTGGTAACGCCGGAATATAATGGCAGTTATACGCCGGCACTAAAATCTTTGTTTGATCATTTTCCAAAACAATCAAGAAAAGTTTTTGGTATTGCTACCGCTTCACCAGGTGCGTTGGGCGGAATGCGGGCTGCGCTGCAATTGCAAACACTTGTTTATGCATTGTTTGGCATAGGTTCCCCACACATGCTTATTACGCCTTTGGTTGATAAAAAATTTGATGAGCATGGTAATTTAACCGAGATGTCTTTTCAAAAAAACATTGATGTTTTTGTTTCAGAATTTTTGTGGCTGGCAGAACATGTAACCCCTGAAACGGAACATCATTCACATTAGCTTATCATTATTAATTGTAAATTTGCGCCTTCTCTTCTACAATGAGTGATGCGATACAACATGAATGCGGGCTTGCCCTCATTCGTCTAAGAAAAAACTTCTCTTATTATCTCCAGCAATACGGAACGGTTATGTATGGCTTAAATAAGCTGTATCTATTAATGGAAAAACAACATAATCGCGGCCAGGATGGAGCGGGAATAGCTGCAGTTAAACTGGATACAGAACCCGGAAGCCCTTTTTTACATCGTATTCGAAGCAATGCGCAACAGCCTATTGCAGATCTTTTTTTTAAGATAGGAACTGAGATTACGGAGCTTGAAAAATATCAGCCTGATATAAAAAGGCATCCTGGGTTAATGAAAGGCCATCTGCCTTTTCTTGGTGAATTGTTGTTAGGCCATCTTCGTTATGGAACACAGGGAAAAAATAACGTAGAGTTCTGTCATCCATTTATTAAAAGAGATTTGGTTCCCGGAAAAAATCTTGCATTGGCAGGCAATTTCAATTTGGTAAATAAGGATGAGTTATTTGATCTAATCAATATTAATCCCGGCGATTTTCAGAAGCAAAGTGATTTAGCTGCGATGATGGAAGTGATCCATCATTTCATTTCAATTGAAGATGAAAAAAATCCAAACAATCCTGATATTGCTGCTGCATTAAAAAAAGCTGCTGTTTTGTTTGACGGTGGTTTTACTGTTGGCGGTTTAACAGGCAACGGCAGTTCTTTTGTTTTAAGAGATGCGCATGGCATAAGGCCAGCATATTATTATATAAATGATGAAGTAATTGTTGCAGCAAGCGAAAGAGCGGCTATAAGAACATCTTTTAATGTAGGCGAAAACGAAGTATGCGAATTAATGCCCGGCAATGCACTCATCATAAATGGTGATGGGAGTTATACTATTGAGGAGGTGCTTGAACCAAAGGAAAGAAAAGCATGCAGCTTCGAGCGGATTTATTTTAGCCGCGGCAGCGATGAAAAAATTTACAGAGAAAGAATTGCACTCGGTTATCATTTAAGCAAGCCTGTATTAGAAGCAGTTGATCATGATTTAAAAAATACTATTTTCTCTTATATACCAAATACTGCTGAAGTTGCTTATTTTGGTTTATGCAAGGGCATGGAAGATTATTTAAACCAAACGAAAGTAGAAAGAATTTTAAGTTGGGGAAATGACGTTACCGAAGAAAAATTAAGCGCAATGCTTAACCGCAAAATCCGCCAGGAAAAAATTGCGATTAAAGATGTTAAGCTCCGCACATTTATTACAGAAGATAGCGGCAGAAATGAAATGGTGCAACATGTGTATGATATAACATATGGAACTGTTCGTAAAAATGAAGATACGCTTGTTGTAATAGATGATTCTATTGTTCGGGGTACAACATTGAAAGAAAGCATCGTGCGCATGCTGGCAAGACTTCAACCTAAAAAAATAATTGTTGTTTCTTCAGCACCCCAAATACGTTATCCTGATTGTTATGGAATTGATATGAGCAAGCTTGGTGATTTCATTGCTTTTCGTGCAGCGATCTCTTTACTAAAAGAACGCAATCAAGAGTGCATTATTAAAGAGACGCATGAAAAAATAAAAGAAATGGAGCGGGTGAATGAGTTGCATAGAGAAAACTTTGTGCGCAATATTTATAAACCATTTTCCACAGAAGAAATATCAAATAAAATAGCACAACTGATTACACCTAAAGATGTTTCGATTCCTGTACAGGTAATTTATCAATCAATAAGTAATCTGCATGAATGTTGCCCGACCAATACCGGCGATTGGTATTTTACAGGCAACTATCCAACACCTGGCGGCAATCGCGTAGTGAATAAAGCCTTTCTGAATTATATGGAAGGAAGAGATGTAAGGGGTTATTAAAGTAATCTGTTTCATCAATGCTTATCGCATAAAAAAATCCCGTCACTGAACGGGATTTTTACTCTATAGTTTATGAAGATTAATCTTCAACTTTTACTTTGCCTTTGCTCTTTGCAATTACTTCTTCAGCAATATTTGTTGGAGCAGGAGCGTAGTGTGAAAACTCCATAGTTGAAGCCGCACGGCCGGATGATAAAGAACGCAACTGCGTTACATAACCAAACATCTCACTCAACGGAACTTTAGCTTTAATTACCTGCGCATTACCACGGCTATCCATACCTTCCAGCATACCGCGGCGACGGTTTAAATCACCGGTTACATCACCCATATATTGATCGGGTGTAACCACTTCGACTTTCATGATTGGTTCTAATAAAACAGGCTTTGCTTTTTTACCGGCCTCACGGAAACCCGCTTTAGCACACAATTCAAAGCTCATTGAATCAGAGTCAACAGCATGGAAACTTCCATCAATAATGCGCACTTTCATGCTTTCAACAGGATATGCTGCCAAAACTCCTGTACCCATTGAATTTTCAAACCCTTTAGAAATTGCCGGTATAAACTCACGTGGAATGGAACCACCAAAAATGTTATTTACAAATTGGAATCCTTTGCCCGGATTTTCAGTTACCCATTCTTTATCGGCAGGGCCGATTTCAAACTGAATATCTGCAAATTTACCGCGACCACCGGTTTGCTTTTTCAATACTTCACGATGTTCAATAGTTTTAGTGAATGCTTCTTTATAAGCAACCTGCGGATTACCCTGGTTAACTTCAACTTTAAATTCGCGCTTCATACGGTCAACAATGATTTCAAGATGTAATTCACCCATTCCTGAAAGAATTGTCTGGCCAGTATCTTCATCTGTTTTTACACGCAGTGTAGGATCTTCTTCAACCAATTTAGATATTGCTAATCCCATTTTATCAACGTCAGCCTGTGTTTTAGGTTCAACTGCAACAGAAATAACCGGCTCAGGAATAAACATGTTTTCCAGAACGATTGGATGGTTTTCATCGCAAAGTGTATCACCGGTTTTTATTTCTTTAAAACCAACAGCGGCGCCAATGTCACCAGCTTCAATAAAATCAATAGGGTTTTGTTTATTGGCGAACATTTTCATAATACGGCTGATGCGTTCATTTTTTCCGCTGCGCATATTTTTTACATAAGAACCAGCATCCAAATGACCGCTATAACAACGAAAGAATGCAAGACGGCCAACAAAAGGATCAGTCATGATCTTAAATGCTAAAGCTGAAAAAGGAGCTTTCGCATCCGCTTTGCGGGTAATCTCTTCACCCGAGTCAGGATCTGTTCCGATTGTATCAGGAAGATCAAGCGGTGAGGGCAAATAACGGCAAACAGCATCTAAAGCAGTTTGTACGCCTTTATTTTTAAATGAAGAGCCACACATCATCGGCACAATACTCAAATCAATGGTTGCTTTACGTATTGCTTCATGCACTTCTTCCTCAGAAATACTATTTGGATCTTCAAAGAATTTTTCGAGCAATTTGTCATCATATTCAGCAACGGCTTCAATTAATTTAGCTCTCCATTCTTCAACTTCATCCTTCATATCGTCAGGAATCGGAATTTCTTTATACGTCATTCCTTCTGTTGCATCATCCCAAATAATTCCCTTCATTTGGATAAGATCAACAACGCCTTTAAAATTATCTTCAGCACCAATTGGCAATTGGAGAGGAACGCTTTTCGCGCCAAGCATTTCTTTAACCTGGTCAACAACCATCAAAAAGTCAGCACCTGCACGGTCCATTTTATTTACAAACCCAATTCTGGGAACACCATAGCGATTGGCCTGGCGCCAAACAGTTTCACTTTGTGGTTCAACGCCGTCCACTGCGGAAAATAAAGCGATCAAACCGTCCAGTACACGCATAGAACGTTCAACTTCTACAGTAAAGTCAACGTGGCCGGGAGTATCAATGATATTGAAATAATATTTTTTGGTATCAGCAGTTGCTTTACCCTGGTCGGTGGGAAAGTTCCACTGGCAGCTAACAGCTGCAGAGGTAATTGTAATACCTCTTTCTTTTTCCTGTTCCATCCAGTCAGTTGTAGCAGCACCTTCATGCACTTCGCCGATACGATGAATCATACCTGTGTAACGAAGAATACGTTCCGTGGTAGTGGTCTTACCCGCATCAATGTGAGCTGCAATCCCGAAATTTCTTTGTAATTTCAAATCAGCCATAACTATATTATTATTTTTTTATTGGGTTACCAGCACCGGTAATTCTTGTCATCGCCTGTTGCGTCGCAACACTTTAGCTTTTGTACATATACCCGGCAAATAAACACCCTGAAAATTTTTGAGCGGCAAAGGTATGAATTTTTAGCGTTGGTTTCGGTATTAAAGGTTAATTAATTATAATAAAAAAGCCGTTGAAATTTCAACGGCTTTTAATTTTTATTTTAAAGTATTAACCCTTTCTAAGATTTGGATGTGGAGCAGGAACTGTGTTGGGACCTTCTTCCGTTGTAGGAACTAAATCTACAGTTGAACCTGTACCTTCCATTCCATAAGTGAAGATGATACGAGTTTCAGATATACCTTGTTTTTCTGAAAGGTAAGTCTTAATTGCATTTACATGATCCCAGCTAAGCTGTTGAGCTCTCTTATCAGAAGCACCATAACCTACTAATTTAACTTTACAATTTGGATTAGCCATCAATTGCTGTGCAACATTATCCAATAAAGATTTTGCTGTTGAGCTTAATGAAGCGCTGCCTGCTTTGAACTGAACGCTTGGTAAACTACCTAAAGAACATGCTGCAGCAGCTGGCTGAATGTTTTTGCAGCACTCAGGTTCAGGACAAGTACCAACACCATCAGCATTTACAGGGAAACAGTTTTGAGGAGTCAATTTTTCTTTATCACGGCAATCAGGAACGCCATCACCATCTGTATCCAGACTTACACCATGTACATCAACTGCACAACCTGCCGGAGTATTTGGTTCCATATCAAACTGGTCAGTAACACCGTCACCATCAGCATCAGGTAAAACAACCGGAGGAAGCTTCATGTGCTTTGGAGTTGCCACTTCATTATAGATATAGTTATTGGGATTGATCCACCACAATGGTTCAGTATGTGTTGCAGAATTACCTAAATCAAAGCTTAATTTAGCCATTGAGAAAGCAAACTTATCGCCATTAGCTGTTTTGCTAATATAACCGTCAAGCATATCTAAACCACTTAACGGAGCTACGATTCGTTCTTCAACACCGAATTTTATTCTTGAGCTTAATCTAAAGTCAATACCTGCGCCAAAAGCTAAGTTGTGGTATAAAGCCTGGTTATCATTACCAGCTGCATCTGCATGAAAAGTAGATATCAGGTTATTGTTTTCCATTTTATACAAGTTAGGAAGACTTGGATCTGTGCCATTATAAACAACACCTTTATCATTTAAGAAGCCGCTAGGATGCCATGTAATTTGTGATGCAGCTATACTATAGCCAGCAAAAACATAATAATTAACTTTTGGATTCCCTCTATAAGAACTGATTGTGTTCAAAGAGGCGATCAAATCTAAATTCAACATGTGTGTTGTATTTCCGCTAAACGGAATATACTTGTTGTTATCAGGATAGCTTGGAATTTTTTGAGTGCTTCCTGTCCAGCCCATACGTACAGAAAATACATGGCTAAGAGCAAAACGTGCAGCAATACCGCCGCCTATACCGCCAGTATATCCGTTAAACATTGGCCTGTCACCTATAACAATAGCGTTACCACCTGTTAATGTTAGTTCCCACATTCCACGTGGCTTTGGTGGATAAGGAGTTTGATAATTTACAAATTCATTGTGCTGAGGCATGCTCTTCGTTGAAATTTTGGAAGAATCATAAACCCAATTAGCATCAGTGCTACCAGCACCGTTTGATGCCGGGGCTGTAGTATTGTCTTGCGCATAAGATAGAGTCTGCATTAGTCCTACAAGGGCTAAGAGCAATTTCAGTTTTTTGCTTACCATAGGTAAATTTTTAAATTGTTTAATGTTTCCCTTATTAAAATACATCTACAAAAGTATTAATAGATAATGAAATACCAAATTTTTACTATTTATTTTCTTTTGATAAAACCGCCTTTATGACAATTGCCCCATTCAATTTGCTGCTTTTTATCTTCCAATTACTTTTCCCATATCTTGCAGCATTTTGAAATTTAACGTGAAGAAAGCAATACAATTAATAGACCAAGATTTAACAAAGTTTGAAGTTTACTTTAGTAATGCTGTAAAAAGTAATGCGCCTTTACTTGACAGAATTATGCAATACATCGTAAAAAGAAAAGGTAAACAAATGAGGCCGATGTTTGTTTTACTTAGCGCAAAGTTAGGTGGAGAAATTACCACAGCTACTTATCGTGCCGCTTCGCTGGTTGAACTTTTACACACCGCCACTCTTGTTCACGACGATGTTGTAGATGAATCTTTGGAGCGTCGCGGTTTTTTTTCTATCAATGCTTTATGGAAAAATAAAATTGCCGTTTTGGTTGGAGATTATCTTCTATCTAAAGGGCTTTTATTGTCTTTAAATAACAATGATTATAAAGTATTACAAATACTTTCCGAAGCTGTAAGATTAATGAGCGAAGGCGAACTCTTGCAAATTGAAAAAGCTCGTAATCTTAATTTAGATGAGGATATTTATTATAGTATTATTAAAGGAAAAACTGCTTCTTTACTTTCCTCTGCTTGTGCTGCAGGTGCGTCTACTACATTTTCTGATGATCATTATATAGAAAAAATGCAACAATTTGGAGAAAAAGTTGGCATGGCGTTTCAAATTAAGGATGATCTTTTTGATTATACCACACAAAATATTGGCAAGCCAACAGGTATTGATATAAAAGAAAAAAAACTCACTTTGCCTTTAATCTATACACTGTCTCATTGCGAAAGAATTTTACGTAAACAAATTATTTATATCGTAAAAAATGAAAATAGAAATAAAGAAAAAGTAAAATTTGTTATTGATGCTGTGAGAAAAACCGGCGGCATTAATTACGCAACCAATAAAATGTTATCTTTCAGAGATGAAGCCCTGCAAATATTGCATGAATTTGAAGCATCAGAAACCCGGGATGCGCTTGAGGATTTAGTTCGATATACAACAGACAGAAACTACTAATGAAGAAACGATGGAAGATATTGCCGGCAGATGAAGAAAAGATTTTGCAATTACAGCAAAGCCTTCACATTAATAAAAACCTTTGCAGGATACTGGTACAACGTGGAATTGACAGTTTTGAAAAAGCACATCATTTTTTCAGACCGGAACTTTCCCAACTGCATGACCCATGGCTGATGAAAGATATGCTGAAAGCAGTTAACCGCATTTTATCAGCAATAAATAATAACGAAAAGATTTTGGTTTTCGGAGATTATGACGTTGACGGAACAACTGCGGTTGCGTGCATGTATCAATTTTTAAAATCGATTTATTCAAATGTTGCATATTACATACCGCATCGTTATAGGGAAGGTTATGGCGTATCCCGTGCCGGAATAGATTTTGCTTTAGAAAATAATTTCACGCTCATCATTTCGCTTGATTGCGGTATTAAATCATCTGCCCTGATTGCATATGCAAAGCAACTCGATATTGATTTTGTGATCTGTGATCATCATTTGCCTGATGATGAGATTCCTGATGCAATTGCAGTGCTTGATCCAAAACAAAAAGACTGTAATTATCCTTATAAAGAACTATGCGGTTGCGGTGTTGGCTTTAAATTAATGCAGGCTATAAGCGATGAATTAAATCTTCCTGAAGAATCCTATCTAAGATATATTGATCTTGTTGCTGTGGCTATTGCCGCAGATATTGTTCCTATTGATGGGGAAAATCGTGTTCTTGCTTTTTATGGTTTGAAAAAAGTGAATGAAAATCCTGCAGTAAGCCTTAAAGCTTTGCTGAATTTAGCGGGAATGCAAAAACGTGTGCATATAAACAGCCTTGTGTTTATTGTTGCGCCGCGAATAAATGCAGCAGGCAGAATGGACGACGCTAAAAAAGCGGTGCAATTATTTATTGAAGAAGATTATAACAAGGCACTTGAATATGCCGGCATGTTGCATAACGATAATACTGAAAGAAAAGAAGCCGATAGTAATATAACAGATGAAGCATTATTAATTATTGAAGGCGATATATTATTAAAAGAAAAGAAAACAACAGTTGTTTATAAAGAACACTGGCATAAAGGTGTTGTTGGAATTGTTGCCTCAAGATTGATTGAAAATTACTATCGTCCCACGGTTGTATTAACCAAAAGCGGCGATGTGATTGCCGGCAGTGCACGCAGCGTTCCCGGATTTAATTTGTATGAAGCCATTCATGCATGCCGGGAACACTTATTAGGTTATGGCGGTCATTTTGCAGCAGCCGGTTTAACTATGTATGAGAATAAATTGCCTGATTTTATAGACAGTTTTGAGAGAATTGTATCAGAAACAATTCATGAAGATTTGCTAACACCTGAAATTATTATTGATGCAGAGTTATCATTTAAGGAAATCAGTCTTGCATTCTTAAATATTGTTGATCAAATGGAACCGTTTGGTCCGGGCAACATGCGTCCTGTGTTTATTACAAAAAATGTAAGGGATACAGGTTATTCAAAAGTTATAAAAGATCAACACATTCGCTTTGTGTTGCAACAGCACGATAAAATTTTTACCGGTATTGGTTTTAATATGGCTGAAAAATTTGAATTGTTGCAAAAGCCGGTTGATGTTGTTTATACACTTGATCTGAATGAATGGAATGGAGAAAAAATGATTCAGCTAAAAGTGATTGATATAAGAAGTGTGACGTGAGATGTACCAATATGAAATATTGAAACCTCAAAACCTAAACTTAAACTTATATTTTTGTTGTAATGAGAATTATTCACGTAACCGAAGCTTTTGAAGGCGGTGTGATTGAGTTTTTACGATGCCTTACTAACAGCACTCCAGATATTGAACACACTATAATTTATGGTCGTCATCATTTTTTTGAAAAGGCGCATAAAACATTTCCTGCATCAGTAAAATTTGTTGCGTGGCCTGAAATCAATACGAATATATCTCCGCGAAAAGATTTAAAAGCGTTGCAGCATCTTATAAAAATTTTAAAAGAACAAAAGCCCTTTGATGTTATTCATTTACATTCTGCCAAAGCAGGGATTTTAGGCAGAATTGCCGCACGAAGAATTGGTCATAAAAAAGTAATTTATGCGCCGCACGGCGCTACATTTTTACGTAAAGATGTTTCTGCATTTGCACGTACAGCATTTGCAACAATCGAAAAAGCGGTAAGTATTTTTCCTGCAAAAGTTATCGGTGTTTCAAAATCTGAAGCAGATGCTTACAGAAAAATTGGTATTAAAGCCAATCATGTGAATAACGGCAAATTTTTTCCCGGTACTACTGAAAAAAAGTACAGCGAAGACCTGTTTACAATTGTAACAACCGGTCGTGCCATGCGTCAAAAAAACCCTGCATTGTTCAATCAAATTGCATCTGCATTTACTGATAATGCACAAGTGCAGTTTATTTGGATTGGCGACGGCAACGAACGCAATTTTCTGTCATCACCTAATATAAAAATTACGGGCTGGGTTGATAAAACGGAAGTTGAAAAAAACCTGCACAGCGCAGATTTGTATATCTCAACTGCTTTATGGGAAGGACTGTCTTATGCAGTGCTCGAAGCAATGAGCATGCGTTTGCCTCTGTTACTTACGGATTGTCCCGGCAATAATGATTTAGTCGAAAACGGCATCAATGGTTTTTTATACAATTACCCGGCGCAAGCCATCGATTTCATCAATCAATATATTAATAACAGGAAACTGTTGCATACACATGGTGCGGCATCTTTTAATATGCTTCAAACAAATTTTAGTGTTGAACAAATGGCAGAAGGTTACAGGCAAGTATACAGTTCAATCTGATTATTGCCAGTCGCTTATCCAGATAAAATACGGGCGGTAATTATCTGCATTTTTATAAATATCTGCACCATTTAAACTATTGGTGCAATATCCAACAAGCAACTTTCCATCACCGATAAATTCTGTATGCGCAGTCGCATTGTAGGTAATAATATTTCCTTGCGCTTGTGGCGTATGGTATACTTTTCTTTTATTACTAAAAGGTCCTGTTGGCGAACCTGCATCCCACAAATAAATATCTGCACTTAAATTAGCGCCCTGGGAAAGCAGGTAATATTTATTTTGATATTTAAAGAAAGAATATTGCTCAGATACACCGCCCATTAATCTTGCACTTTGCGACGAATCTCTAACCCAGCTATTACCATTATAGTATTCAGTTACTTTAAAAGGATTATTGCGGTTTGTTCTTAATACATGAATATATTTATTGGCTTTGGTTGATTCGGCGCCATAGATATAAACATAATTGCCTTCTTCATATGTTGCGGATGACCAATCAATTTTTGGATTCTTTGAAACATCATTAATAGAAAGCAGTTTCAAATCCGGATAGCTTAAAGTGCCCATGCTGTTACCAATAACTTCAAAACCAAACAAGCCGCCATCTCCGGTTGCTTTTATTGTTGCCATCATCACATAAACTTTGCTTGCATCGGCAGCAGTAAAAGTGCAGTTTGGCCAGTATTCCTTCGGCGCTTTTGCATTAAAAAATGGTTGCGGATTCCTGGCTGTTCCGCCATATAATGTTGTAATAAAATTTCTGCCCGCATCAGTTAATACAATTGAATTATGAATGAACGCATCAACAGGCCTGTGCCTGTCAGGATAAACTGTATCAACAAAAGAATCACCAAATAACCAGAAAGAATTTCCGTTTGCAAGTTTGTATGAATTGGCAACATCGCCGCCAGTCCACTGGCCGGCATTATAACGGGTAAATAAGCTGTCAAAATAATCAGCAGTTACAGCTGTTACCTTAGTAATTGCATTTTCAGAAGATGATGAATCAGCGCTTGAACTAGTAAAATCTTTTTTACAGGAAATAATCAACAAAGTGGTTGCGACAACAGTTAGATAAATCTTCATGGGTTAAAAGTAAGCCATCAATTCAATATCTCGTAACCGCCTTTCGGGTCTATTGAAATAACAGGTAATTTTTTTTCTTTTTCAAAATAATCATATACTTCTTTCAGTTTTGCGGCAAACTGTTGCACATCAGGTTCATCTTTCGTGGTCTTATCAAAATAAGCCATGCTTTTGGGATTATTAAAACGTACCGGGAAAATATGTACGGGAATAAAATCTTCGCCACTGCTTTTTGCGCTCATTGCAAGAATATATACTTCTTCAATCTGGTAATCCTGTATTGGAATGCATCCCACTGTTACACAACTTCCATGTATAAAAATATCACCGCCCGGATCAGAACCGTTAGTTATAATTTTATCAGATATGTTTGGATAATTTAACCCCAGCGACATGTGATAAGCGCTGTTTGGCTTAAATGCGTTGATGTAATAAAAACCTTCCGGAACCTGGTAATCACCGGCCATGCGTTTTGGGCCCATTGTACCGGCCAACGCACAAACTGCATAAGTTTTAAATAGCTTAAAAGGCTCATCATTGTTGTTGCGAACCCATACTTCTAACTGGCTGTCATATTTAAATGAACGAATATAAATTTCATGCGCGGGCCATTGCAAACCTGCTGCTGCAAATTGTTTTTTTAATGTATCTGTTTTGCGGTTTAGTGCATCGGCAACACGCGGAAAGTTTTTCTGATAATCCATGAAGGACGGCTGCGCTGTTGCATGCACTGCCATAAAGAGTAATAATGTA
>JAFBAF010000136.1 GCA_019247895.1 Parafilimonas sp.
TCAGTTCTACCCAATTCATTTTTGACGGATGCAGGTTCAACATAACTTCTCCGCCATACAACTGCGCATCGCCATTTGTGTATTTGTAAACCGGCGCTGCACCTAAACCTGCAGCATTTAATGAATTATTAATTGAATCGCCACCAAACACACTTTGCAATCCCTCAGCATAAATAAATTCATTAATGCTATTGTTGAATGCATCTATTTCAAAACTTATATCTTTTGAATTAATACCTAATGCAAAGTCTTCTTCTAAACTTGTTTCAGGTTTAATATTGTTATCGCCAATTTCATACACAACAGTTCCGTCATGCACACCATTCGCTGCACATTCTGCAACATTTGGTGCACGCCAGCCACGGGCAATATTCAACTTCCCATAAACTGTTTTTGTGAAATTATACGTACCGCCAATGCTGAAAGAATAGCCATTAAATTTTGTGGTGAATCCTGTAAACTCATGAAAAGAATTTGGATCATTTTCTTTTACAGGCGCTTGTGTGGTTGAATCAACCCAATGATCACCGCCTGTAAAATTTCTTGTATCATAACGCAGTCCGCCGCTTAAGTTTAATGCACCGATCTTTTTATTCGCAATTATAAATGCACCAATTTGAAAAAAATGACAATCAGGAATTAGCAATAATGTGCCTAAACTTTTAGATGATTGATACACGCCATTTAAACCTGCAGAATAATCGAACCCATTTTTTTGGGCTGAGATATAACGCACATCATACGTTGCTGCATTAGATGAATAATAAATATTCGCCACATCAGGAATCGTTGGATCATTATGTTCCTGCCGCTGATTTTTTTGCCATGAAAACGTTCCTTTGATCTTTGCACTTCCAATTGCAATACTATTATCCCAAACGAGTTTTGTGTGATGAATTTTTTGATAGATGATCAATGGCGTATAAGATCTTTTTTGTTGATCAGTTGGTATCTCGTACGTTGGTTCTCCATCATTCAGATCAGGATAAGAAACGATCTGCATAAGCTGCCCTGTTGCTGAATCACGTGTGCCATCCACAATTCCGGGATGCATAGAAAAATAGGTCGCATGCAATTGACTATATCCCCAATGGCGATGAATGCCAACAGCACCATCAGCATTAAAATTGCTGAACTGTGAATTCAACACATAACCATCAAATTTATTTTGATAAGCATGCGCCATTGTATTATCAACTCTTGCACTCCATGAAACACCCTTATTTGTTCCTGCAAAATGCAGCATGTTATCTATCATTCCATTGTTAGTTTGATATCCTAACAATATTTCGCCTTTGGTTTCGCCATCTGCAAGCGGCTCCTCAGGAATAAGATTAATCACACCTGCAATCGCATCTGAACCGTAAGATAATGATGCAGGTCCTTTCAATATTTCATACCTGTTTACAGCATGAGGATCTGCTTCAATTCCAAACTCATCAAACCATGCCTGGTCAACCAACTGCACTCCATCATCAATGGTTAATACACGATTATAACTCAGTCCGCGTATAGTTGGCTTTGAAATACTTTGACCACTTGTTATTGCAGATACACCGGGTTCCTTCGCAATGGCATCAATAACATTGGTTGATGAATTCTGAATAATATGTTCCTTATCATACGTCTCAACAGAATAAGGATTTTTTTGCCGGTTAGTTGCAACGATAACACCGGTAACGTTTACTTCCTCCAATTGCTTCACAGAAAAATCAAGCACAAAATTTTTTTTCGTTAAACCATTCACTGTAACTGTTTCTAATTTTGTTCGATAACCTGTACTGTTAATTTCGATAAGATAAGTTCCTGCAGGAATATTTTTAAAAGTATAGTTTCCATCCGCATCAGAAAGCCGGCTCATTTTAATATCAGGAATACGAATAAGCACGTTACTTAAATCTTCATTTGTGTGTGCATCACGTATATTTCCGGAAAGATTATTTTGTGCATTTGCCATCACCGTTATACACCATAATAAAATAACAAGCATAAGATCTCTCATCAGCATTAGGTTAGAATGTATTAAAATAAAGCATTCAAATGTAGGTTTTAAAAATAATCAAAACACAATGCTATCTTTAGTAACTATTTTCTTTTTAAATTGAACTGATATGAAAACAACTACCTGCTTATTAAAAAAATCATCACCATTTTTATTTTTTTCATGTATGTGCATTCTTGCTGCAATAATAATGTTTTCATGTAACAGAAAAGAAGGAGATGAAGATGAAACGGAAAAAGATCCTGATGTAGATTATTTCGCAATACGCAACATGCATTATGGCACTGTTCCGCAGGACGTGAAAGATGCTATTCAAAGAAGATTTGAGTATGATGAACAACAACAGGAAACATCTTTAAAAACATCCACACTTCCGGTATGGCAATTAATCGGCCCTTCAAACATTGGTGGAAGAATAACTGACATTGAAATGCCGCGCAATAATGAAAATGTAATTTATGCAGGATGCGCCAGCGGTGGCATTTTTACAAGCACAAATTTCGGTACAACATGGAAACCCATTTTTGATAAGCAGCCTTACATTGCAATTGGTGACATTGAAATTGATCCAAATAATGACAGCACAATTTATGCGGGAACAGGTGAGCCTAATACCGGCGGTGGTTCTATAACATACGATGGTAACGGCGTATATAAATCAACAAATGCGGGACAAACGTGGAAAAACACCGGGCTTGACAGTGTTGGCACGATAGGTAAAATTGCTGTTGCAGCAACAAACAGCAGGATTATTTATGTAGCCGCTGTTGGAAACATTTATCAAAAGAGCGCAAACAAAGGTTTATATAAATCAACCAATGGCGGAAAAACATGGACTAAGGTTTTATATATTTCTGATTCAACTTCTGTAAACGATGTTGCTATAAGTCCGGTTGATGCAAATACATTATATGCTGCAACATGGGAAAGAATTTCAAGGCCAAATGTGCGTGTGTACGGCGGCATTACAAGCAACATGTATAAATCAATTAATGGCGGAAAAACATGGACAAAGTTATTTACAGATGATGCAAACAGGGGAAAGATCACAATAGATATTCCGCCAACCAATGCCAATTTATTGTATGTAAGCATGGCTAATAAAGATGGAACTTTCAGAGCTATTTATAAATATAACGGCATCACTTTTACTACTATTTCAAACGGCATTTCAGGAGCTACTGCATATACGTGGTGGTTTGGCGGTATCAAATGCCATCCAACAAATGAGAACATTGTTTATTACAGTGATTTCAATCTGTATCGCACAACAAATGGCGGCACAAGCTGGCAAACAGTTGCGGCTGCATCACATGTAGACCAGCATGCAGTTTGTATTCATGCAGTAAATAATCAAAAGGTTGTAATTGGAAATGATGGCGGCATTTATACTTCAACCAACGCATTATCCGGCATTACATTTCGCAGTTTACCAAACACACAGGTGTATGATTTTGATGTTTATAAAGCCGATGAGAAATCTATAAGCGCTGCCTTCCAGGATAATAGTTTTGCACGAACATCTACACAAGGCTTAACAGCATGGCAGGCATTCGGCGGAGGTGATGGCGTTGAAATAAGAGTAAATCCAAATGACAAAAGCGAAACCTATTCAACGCAATATGGCGGTTTGAATATTACCACAAACGGCATCGGTTTTTCAGACAGGTTCAACTGGAGATGCCCGATACGCCTTGATCCTGTTAATCCTGCAATAAGATATTTGGGTACCAACAAAGTGTATAAATTCAATCCATCACAAAATAAATGGACAGCCATAAGCGGCGACTTAACAAACGGAAGCGGCACCGGAAATTTTGGAACGATAACTACCCTCGCTGTTGCACCAACCAACAACAATTATATTTACAGCGGAAGCGATGACGGACAAGTTTATGTAACAAAAAACGGTGGAACCAGCTGGCAAAAAATTACAACAGGCCTGCCTGTTTTATGGACGACATTTATTAAAACAGACAGAACAAGTCCTGAAGTTGCTTATGTTGGTTTTAGTGGTTACCGTTATGGTTTTAAAGACGCGCATATTTATAAAACAACAAATGCAGGCGCAAGCTGGACAAGGATTTCAAATGACCTTCCGCAAGTTCCCGTGAATGATCTTGAGATCGATCCTGCTAATACGAATACATTATATCTCGCAACAGACATTGGTGTTTTTTATAGTACCAATGGCGGAATCAACTGGATAAAACTTGGAACCAAAATGCCTTCTGTTGTTACATCTACTTTAAACTTCGCTGTAAATTCAAGAGTGTTGTATGCATCAACCTATGGAAGAAGTATTTATAAAATCACAGTGCCACCAACATCCTCTATCGCTTTAAACAACATCAGTACTTTAAACAAAATTGTTGCAGGCAACGTAGCTGTTTATCCAAACCCGGCTTCAGAGTATTCAACAATAAAACTTGCTGAAAATATTAAAGGTGTAGTTATAAAATTGTATAACAATTCAGGTAACGTAGTAATGGAAGATAAAATCGCTGCAAATATTTTACAAAAGAAAATCAACGTTCAAAATATAACACCAGGCATTTATACATTGATTTGTGATGACGGCCAGCGCAAAACACGTGCACAAATAGCAATAGCAAGATAATACTAAGGGTAAGCAATTTATTTAGTATTTGCATTATGTAGCCAGTTATTCATTCAAAAAGATAACAAGCGCTGCGATTAAAATGCAAACAGAGTGCCCGATAGCACAGCAGGCACCATAAAAAAAGACCTGTTGAAATTTACAACAGGTCTTTTTACTGTTACTTTTTAATCTTATTGATAACCTGGATTTTGTTCAATATTGGGATTGGCTTGCAATTCGGTTTGCGGAATCGGAGCGATCCTGTGAAAATCAGTATATGGTATTTCAAGCGGTCCCGGAATTGCGCCTGCATTTGGTGATCTTGTTACATCTCTCATTAAACGATTTAAATCATAATACCTGTCACCTTCAAATGCAAGTTCTTTTCTGCGTTCGGTTATAATATCATTTAATAATTCGCTGCCTGTTGAATTATAGCCGTTAAAACCAGGGTCTCTGATTTCTGCTATAGCATTTAAATACATTCTTGCATCATCCTCGTTGCCCGGCAATGAAGCTTCAGCAGCTATTAAATACACTTCTGATAAACGGATCACTTTTATATTGTCTTTATCTTTTGTATTGTTTTCGTTTTGATATTTATATACCAGAACTGCAGGCGCACCTGCTTTTGTAGAGCCAGGTTGCATTACAGTTTGCCTAACATCGGTTGCGCTATATAAATCATACAGATCAGAAGAAACATAAATATCCTGGTAAGTATCTACATAAATACCGGCGAGATCATCCGGCCCGTTATTGTTGATAACGTCCTGGTCAATTTCAAACATTACTTCAACAGCATCTGAATGAATACCGGGATCTGCCCAAAAATTTGCATAGTTATTAGCGCTAACCAACGAAAACTCGCTGTTGTTAATTACATCTGCGGCGGACGCTTTTGCGTTTGTATTATCGCCCATATATAAATAAGTGCGTGCAAGCAAGCCTTCAATCGCATATTTGCTTAATGTAACTGAATTGCTATAACCATCGGCTGTTTCGAACCCTTTCTTCAGATCACTTACTATTTGATCGTACACTTCTTTTACACTATTGCGTGGCGGCTGCGCATAAGCATCATAGTGTAAAACCAGCGGAACACCCATTGCCGAAGGGTCATCAGTATAAGGTCGTGCATATGCATTTACCAGTTTAAAATACATCAATCCTCTCAGGCCATAAGCCTGTGCTTTTATTGCATCAACACCATCGCCGGAAACATCCGCATCAATAATTTGATTTGCACGTAAAATAACTGTATAACAGGCTTTCCATATTTCATCATAGGTTCCGTCTGTTGCCGTAAAGTTGAACTGGTATTGAGGAATATATCTTCCTGAATTGTTTACTTCCAAGAAGGTATTATCAGCCTGCAGATCTCCTATTACGGGAAAATCTCTTCCATACACGCCAACTGCGCGCATGCCGGAATAAGCACCATTTAAAGCATGTTGCATGGATGTTGCATCTGTAATCGCTTCACCTTGCGGTACACTATCAAAAGGATTTTTTTCTATAAAACTTTTGGAACATGAGGATAGCAAGAAAATCACCGGTATACTTGCTATTGAAATATTTTTAATTAGATTTTTCATCTGTATTATTTTTATTTTTTACTGCCAGGTTGATTTCGCCATTATCGTTTGATTATAATCTAAATCAAGACTTCATGGCGCATTCATTCTGTCTAATTTTTTAATTTGGGTTCAGGGTTAAAAACTAACTTTTAGTCCTGCGGCAAAAGTTTTTGGAATATATACATCAAAATCATTAATGCTTTGAATACCTGTTTCTGGATCGAGTGGTAACCATTTATCTTTTGCAAAGGTTAAAATATTAGAACCCCGCACATAAACAGAAGCATTCGATATATTCAATCTTTGTAAAACTGATTTTGGAATTGTATATGCTACTTGCAAATCGCGCAATCTTATATAACTGCCATTATATAAATAACGTGTGGAAGCGCTGTTTGAATTAAGATTTCCTCCAAGAACTATTTTTGGAACATTGGTTATATCACCTGGTTTTTGCCACCTGTTCAACTGGCTGCTGAACTGGTTAAGAAATCCGTTATAAGCACCATCGCTCATGCTGTAAGAATCCCAGTTATCGTAAATATAATTTCCATAACTATAATACAATTGAGCAGAAAGTGAAATGCCTTTATAAGAAAACGTATTTATAAGTGAACCAAAATAAGTTGGTGATGCTGATTTTCCGGTTAATGTAAAAGGTGCCTTATTAATATCGTTGGTTGTTTGCGAATGTGTTGCATCTGTATACCAAAGCGGGTCACCGTTTGCCGGATCAACACCGGCCCATAATGGCAAATAAAATTCCTGCACATCATGTCCTTCAGTTATATTAAACAAACCGCCGTTTGCAATCGGGTTGCCCTTATATAAATTAAGCACTTTGTTTTTGTTGTGAGAAAGATTGAAATTAACATCCCACACAAAATCCTTTATAATGAGCGGCTTTATATCAAGCAAAATTTCATAGCCTTTGTTTTGAATACTTCCAACATTTAATAACTGGCTTGTAAAACCGGAAGTACCTGAAAGCGGAACACCAATTAATAGGTCTGAAGTAGTGCGGCTGTAATAATCAAAACTTCCGCTGATCCTGTTTTTAAGAATGGTAAAATCAAAACCTACATCTGTAATTTTATTTTTTTCCCAGGTAAGATTGCTATCGCCGATATTATTAGGTGCGCTGCCTGATTCACCAATATAATTATAACCATAACCATAAGTAGCAAGAGCCTGGTAATCTCCAAACCCCAGCGCATTACCATTTTGGCCATAGGATGCTCTTAATTTAAGCAGGTTAATAAAGCTTACATTTTGCATGAAGCTTTCTTCACTTATATTCCATGAACCTCCTATAGAATAAAAATTACCCCAGCGATGATTTGCGCCAAACACTGATGAACCATCTCTTCTAAAACTTGCAGAAACAACATACCTGTCTTTAAAATTTAATACACCGTTTGATAAATATGAAATAGTGGCATTTTCATTAGGCAACGAATATGCGGTAATGGGTGTTGCCGCAGACGCTAAATATTTTAAACGTAAATCTTCAGGAAAAACCTGCCCGGCTGTATTTATAAAATAGTTATTATAATATTGAGATTCATATCCTGCATACACATCAAAATAAAAATCTTTTTCAGCGTTTAATGCATGTTTAAAATCAAGCAGGTTCGTCCATGTCCAGTCAAATACACGGCGGTTTGTCGCTTGCCCGTAACCACCGCTTGATTCGCCATCACCATAAAACGGGTTTTGATAGGTGTCTTCTGCTATAGTCAAATATTCTGCGCTGTAACGGCTTGTAACCTTTAATTCGGGAATGATATTATATTCTCCTGAAACATATCCCCGTAAGCTAATTTGCTTTGCAACACTATTATCCAAAGTTTGTATTGCTATCGGATTATAAGGTCCGACATTATCAGGAAACTGTCCATCAGGATCATTAGAACCATATCTTATTGAACCATCATCATTATAAGGCGTGTACCATGGCAATAAGAAATAAGATGAAATTACTGGGTTCCCAAAATTTCCGCTGTTTAATGGTGTGTGCTGTTTGCTGAAACTTCCATTTATGCCTGCCGTAAACATTAATTTGTCGTTTGGTTTATGTGTAATAGAAAGGCTTCCATTGTAGCGTTTAAAATCAGAACCGATTACGGTACCACCCTGATCAAACAAACCTGCGGAGCTATAGAATTGTGTTTTATCAGTACCGCCGCTTAAGCTAAAATTATATTGATTTTGAACGCCGGTTTGGGTAACAACATCATACCAGTCTGTATTTATTTTGGTGTAATTTTTTGGAATACCAAAATAACCGTGAATTATGTCATCAGCCTGGCCGTTATTCGCTGCATAACCTCCGCTTATTAATTCTTCGCGAAGCAAAGTTTGATTTTCAACACTTGTAAGGCTTTTGTTATTATCGTTATGATAAGCAATATTGTTAGCACCCCATTCTCCTGAAATGCTTAGTATGGTTTTGCCTGCCCTACCCTTTTTTGTAGTAACAATAATAACGCCGTTAGCGCCGCGGGAACCGTAAATAGATGTTGAAGCAGCATCTTTTAAAATAGTGATGCTTTCAATATCATCCGGGTTTAAACCACTTAATGCATTAGCAGTTGTAGTTTGAGATGTGAGATCACCAATCGTTGCAACAACCCCATCAATTACCCATAACGGGGCGGCACTTGCATTAATAGAACCAATACCGCGAATACGCACATTTGTTGCAGACCCCGGTGCACCTGAAGCTGATGTAGATTGTACACCCGGCGCCAGCCCTTGCAAAATTTTATCAATTGAAGTAAATGGCTTATCTGCAATCTGCGTACTTTTTACAGTAGCAACAGAACCGGTAACATTTGTTTTTTTCTGTGATCCGTAAGCAACCACAACTACTTCTGAAAGGTTACCTGTTGAAGGTTGGAGGTTAACGGTTACACTGCCTGATGAAGTAATATCAACTTCTTTTGTAACAAAGTTTACGGAAGATATAACGAGTGTATTTACTGACGCGGGAACGGTTAATGTAAAGTTTCCGTTTGCGCTGGTAGCTACGCCAATCTTTGTACCTTTTGCCAACACTGTTGCATTCGGTATAGGCCCGCCATTTTGATCTGTTACTGCCCCGGTAATTACCCTGTTTTGTGCATTGGTTTGTGCAAATAGAAATAACAATAGAATAGTGCATAATACTTTCATAAAAACATTTTAATAAGTTAAAAGCGAATAAGGAAACAGTTGCTTTTGAGTATAAGACAATTATTTAAATGACAATACAAGATTCTATTTTGCTTGATAACAAATGCAGTTTAAAAACCGAAGCGGGAAATTGAATTACCTAAGCAGGAATTATAATTACTGAAAAAATTAATTGATAGCTTTTTTTAAATTGATTTTTAAATGAATAAAAATCTTTTGCGCTTCAATCATCATTTTTAGTTCATGGCTTTGCGGATATATCAACTCAAGTTTTTTTGAAAT
>JAFBAF010000231.1 GCA_019247895.1 Parafilimonas sp.
ATCAGGATTCATAACCTCAAAGCTTTGCATAGCATCGTTTAACATGCTTGCATTAAATTCAGCCTTGTTCTTAACACTTAAAACAGCTTTTTCGTTGTTCACATCATGATCAACTTTCTTCTTAAACCTAACTTGTTTCAGGTTCAAAATAATTTCAGTTACATCTTCAGTAACACCTTTAATAGTTGCAAATTCATGTTCAACGCCTTCAATTTTAATGCTTGTAATTGCATAACCTTCAAGACTGCTCAGCAACACTCTTCTCAAAGCGTTACCGATTGTTAAACCATAGCCCTGTTCAAGAGGGCGAAATTCGAATGAACCTTCAAAATCAGTTGCTTTTTGTAAAATGATCTTGTCTGGTTTCTGGAAGTTTAAAATGGCCATTTTATATTCCTTTGTTTTTATTGTGTGCCCTAAATCCCTAAAAGGGACTTAGAAATTTGTTTACTTTTTTATAGCCCGTTTAGGGGATGAAGGCTTATTTACTATACAACTCCACTATTAGTTGTTCCTTAATATTTTCTGGAACATATTCTCTTTCAGGATAAGTAATGAAAACACCTTGTTTTTCTCCTTCGTTCCAGTCGAGCCAATTAAACTTCGGGCTCTTGCCACGTATCTGGCTGGTAAGGGATGTATTGTTATTACTTTTTTCTTTTAAAGCAATTTTATCGCCCGGCTTTAACTGGTAAGAAGGAATGTTTACTACAATTCCATTTACTGTAACATGTTTATGAGAAACTAACTGGCGAGCTGCAGGTCGTGAAGGTGCAATACCTAACCGGAACACGGCATTATCTAAACGAGCTTCCAATAATTTAATAAGGTTTTCACCCGTAACACCTTTAATACGTGAAGCTTCTTCAAATGTTTTGCGGAATTGGCGCTCTAAAACACCGTAAGTATATTTTGCTTTTTGCTTTTCTTTCAGCTGAACTGCGTACTCACCTAACGTTTTTCTTTTACGTGAAGCGCCATGCTGACCGGGAGGATTACTGTTTTTGTTTAACCACTTTCCATTGCCTAAAATAGGCTCGCCGAAAATACGGCTGATCTTTGTTTTGGGACCGTTGTAACGTGCCATAATATGTTTTTGATTTTTTAGTGACGATACAGCATCAATAAAAATCTTAAAATAAATGCTGCATCCGTTATTAAATATCCCTTCTCCCGTTTAGGGGCTGGGGGCTTAAACTCTTCTTTTCTTTGGAGGACGACAACCATTATGCGGTAAAGGCGTAACGTCTCTTATCATAGAAACTTCAATACCGTTTGTTGCTAAAGCGCGGATGGCACTTTCACGACCGGCACCGGGACCTTTCACGAACACATCCACCCTTCTCAAACCTGCATCCACGGCCACTTTAGCTGCATCCTGTGCTGCCATTTGGGCTGCATAAGGGGTGTTCTTTTTAGAACCACGAAATCCCATTTTACCAGCTGAAGACCAACTGATAACTTGCCCCTGCTTATTGGTTAGAGAAACAATAAGATTATTAAACGTAGCATTAATATGTGCATCACCGTATGCATCAACTTTTACTATTCTTTTTTTTGCTACTGTTTTGGCACTTGCCTGTGCTTTTGCTGCTTTTGCCATAATATTTTTAAAATTCGAAATCTGAATATTGAAATCCGAAAGTTCGGATTCCGGTTTAATTATTTCTTAGGTGCCTTCTTTTTACCGGCAACAGTTTTACGTTTTCCTTTTCTTGTACGGCTGTTAGTACGGGTACGCTGGCCACGAACTGGTAAACCTTTTCTATGACGAAGACCACGGTAACAAGCAATATCCAAAAGGCGTTTGATGCTCATTTGCACTTCACTGCGTAATGCGCCTTCTACTTTAATTTCATTGGTAATGATGTTACGGATGTGATTCAAATCATCATCATTCCAGTCATTTACTTTTTTATCGTAAGAGATTTCGGCCTTGTCTAAAATGTAGCGTGCAGTAGAGCGACCTATTCCATATATGTAAGTCAGTCCTATTTCGCCTCTTTTATTTTTTGGTAAATCCACTCCGGCAATACGAGCCATAGAAAATTATAAATTAAAAATTATAAATTAAAAATCTTATCCCTGTCTTTGCTTAAATCGGGGATTTTTTTTGTTAATAACATACAGTTTGCCTTTTCTCTTCACGATCTTGCAATCTGCACTACGTTTCTTAATTGAAGCTCTTACTTTCATAATTCTTTGCTTTCCGCTTTAAGCTTTAAGCCGTCAGCTTTTGTTATTTATATCTTAAAATAATTCTGCCTCTTGACAAATCATAAGGACTCATTTCCACTTTTACTTTATCGCCAGGCAAAATTCTTATGTAATGCATGCGCATTTTTCCCGAAATTGTAGCCAATATTTCATGACCATTTTCCAATTTTACCCTGAACATGGCGTTACTAAGTGCCTCTAAAATAGTACCGTCTTGTTGAATCAGTGGCTGTTTGGACATAAATTTGGGAGCGCAAAGATATAGGAATGCAGTTAATTGAGGAAATTTTTAGAAATATTTATGCTTTGAAAAGCAAGAGCCTTAACATTCAGGAAAATTGTAGTGCGGTAAATTTGTAAAGCCGGGCATATCATCAAAATTAAAACAAAACTTACAGGGTTAAAGGCAGCACAATTTCCCATTGATTTGGATTTCTTCCTTCAAAATCTTCATTCAACAACCTGCTGTACCTGATACCAAAACTAATCGGTTGTTGGTTCCACCATTTTGTATCGAAGAAAATTTCTCCACCTGTTGAAGCAAAATTTGAATGATTACCCGTTCTTAAACTTTTCGCCTGAGTAAAATCATAAAAAAGATTAGCACGAATTCTTAAGAAATAAACAATATTTCCAAATCCCCAATCAGGGTATGCTAAAGGAAAATTATAATTGATCGCAGCTTTATATAATCGCGGAAAGTCGACAGCCGAATAACCTCTTGAAAAAGGAAAATTATTATCGTAAAAATATTTGCCGGAAGTATCTCTTGATTGATAAGCAA
>JAFBAF010000268.1 GCA_019247895.1 Parafilimonas sp.
TAAAGAATTTAAAATTGCTTTTTCAAAGTAGCTAATAGCTGCGTCAAAATTCATATTCAATTCTTCTGCAATTGCATATCGATAATATACCCACGATTTTTCTATGGTTGGAATAGTAAGACATTTTTCAAGATGTTTCTTTAGCTCTTCATAGCGTTCCATATCTGTTAGTAAAACAGCATAATGAAAATATGGATGCGGATAACCTGGATCGCTTTTTATGGCAGCCCGAAAATGCATTTCAGCTTTTTTGTAATCATCAAACTGCGTTTTATAAATCCATCCTAATGAATTATGTGTGGGCGCATGATTCGGTTCATCATACAAAATTGTTTCGTACTTACGCAATGCATCAACATGTGCATTTTTTTTGATGTCGGATTCAGCTTCTAAAAACAATTCTTCGATATTCATATCATTCAATTTTATAAGCGATTAATCAACTCATAAATTTTCAAACCAGCTTATTGTTTGCCATCGAATGCATCCCGGCTTTTCACATCTATCTCTTTATTCAATTTTTATTCATCCCTTTAGGGAGCTTACCACCCAAGTATCCATGCGAATATTAATGGTGCAACAATAGTAGCATCACTTTCAACAATAAATTTTGGCGTATGAATATCCAGTTTTCCCCATGTTATTTTTTCATTAGGAACAGCGCCTGAATAAGATCCATAGGATGTAGTTGAATCACTTATCTGGCAGAAATAACTCCAGAACGGAACATCATGCCATTCCAAATCCTGGTACATCATCGGCACAACACAGATAGGAAAATCGCCGGCAATACCACCGCCAATCTGAAAAAAGCCAACACCTTTTCCTGATGAATTATTGCGATACCATTCTGACAAATACACCATGTACTCAATACCGCTTTTTACAGTACTTGCTTTCAATTCGTTTTTTATAACATAGCTGGCAAAAATATTTCCTGTGGTGCTGTCTTCCCAGCCAGGAACAACTATCGGGAGATTTTTTTCAGCAGCAGCAATTATCCAACTGTCTTTCCTGTCAATTTCAAAATGTTCATCAAGGTCTCCGCTTAAAACAGTTTTGTATAAAAATTCATGCGGAAAATAACGTTCACCTTTTGCTTCTGCATCTTTCCATTGCCTTACCAAATGTTTTTGCAAACGGCGAAAGGCTTCTTCTTCAGGGATACATGTATCGGTAACACGATTGTAATGATTTTCCAGCAAATCCCATTCTTCCTGCGGTGTTAAATCGCGGTAGTTTGGCACACGTTTATAGCTGTTGTGCGCTACAAGATTCATCACATCTTCTTCCAGGTTTGCACCTGTGCAACTAATGATCGCAATCTTATCCTGCCTTATCATTTCAGCTAAAGAAATTCCGAGTTCTGCGGTGCTCATAGCGCCTGCTAATGTTACCATCATTTTACCACCTTCGCTTAAATGTGTCTCATAACCTTTGGCTGCATCCATGAGAGCAGCGGCATTAAAGTGGCGATAATGATGTTCTATAAATTTTGATATCGGGCCTTTATTCATTTTTAAATTTTAGAAGCGCAAAAATAATTTTTTAAGGCCAACTATTGCCACCATATTTTATTGTAACATCATTTAAACAAGATTATCTTTTTAAGCAACTCTTTTTTTAAAATTCAGGTTTACTTAAATCCCCGGGGGCAAAAATTATTTTTCACAAAAAAAAATTATGGTATATGAAAATTGTACTAAGGCATATTTATATGCCGTGGTTGCTGGGTTTAATATCATTTACAATAATGAATACCGGCTGCCAAAAAACCACAGATAACGCTGCGGCGCATAAACAAAACGATGTTTCCAATTCAAATGCAAAACTTAGTGCTTCAGCGCTTGGAGGCTTTACACAACTTACGCTTACCGCCAATACGCAAGGTTATCATGCAGTAAGATTAGCACCTAACCAGCACAACGCATGGGGCATGTCTGCAAGCGATGAAGGTGGCATTTGGGTTTCGGCTGCCGATGGTGGCGTAAGTTATGTTTATAATAATCGCGGTGTGCAGTTAATTCCACCGGTTTCAATTCCTTCTCACATTGCAGGAGCGCCGGGCAACCCCACAGGAAATATTTATAATGGCACAAGCGATTTTATGGTGAATGGAACAGGTTTACCCGCAGAATTTCTTTTTGCAAGTGAAGATGGAACTGTTTCAGCATGGAACGATAATACAGGATCAAATGCTGTTATTGTTGCTGACCGTTCTAAAAAAGGCGCTTCTTATAAAGGTCTTGCAATAGCAAGTGATGGTGGTACAAACTATTTGTATGTAACTAATTTCCCAAAACATAAAATAGATGTGTTTGATAAGAACTTTAATATGGTAACTGGCAAAACATTTAAAGATCCGGGTATTCCGTCAGGTTATTCACCTTTCAATATCCGTAACATCAACAACATGCTTTATGTAACGTATGCATTAACTACTGCTGATGGAGAAGATGATTCTACCGGCGCAGGTTTGGGTTATGTTGATGTATATAATCCTGATGGTTCTCTAAGTAAAAGATTTGCAACACAAGGCGTGTTAAATGCGCCCTGGGGTATTACAGAAGCGCAGCCTCAGTTGCTGGGTATGAGTGCCATTTTAATTGGAAATTTTGGTGACGGGCATATAAGTGTTTTTGATTGGGATGGAAATTTACAGGGGCAATTAAAAAGTTTTGGTAAACCGGTTGCAATTGATGGTTTATGGGCAATTGATAATACAATGACAAAAACAAGTCCTTCAGATCTTTATTTTACTGCAGGACCGAATCATGAATCAGACGGCATTTTTGGATTTTTAAGCAAGCAATGATGGTTGGGAGGCCCGGCAAGTCCGAAAGTCAGTAACTTCTGTAAGTCGCGCAATTATTAAGCAAATCTTTTTAAGCTTTACTGCCTTTCGGACTTATTCACCAAATAAACACCGGTAAGAATAACGAACAGGCATCCGATTTCTGTAATCGTAATTTTCTCACCAAAAATCAATCCCCACAGAACAGCAATAGAAGGAATGCCATACGTAACAAGTGAAGCGAATATTGAGCCTGCCGTTTTCACTAATCTATAAAACCAAACAGAAGCCAAAGCGGTTCCTAATGCGCCAAGTATAAATGATGCAAGAATAGAAAAAGGAATTTCATTTTGTGCAAGCGGCAAAGAAAAAAAACCTGTAAAGGCCAGTATAGTTAAACACACAGGAATGAATAAGCTAAACGCGACCGCTGCAATTTGCACTGATGGAATTTCTTTTAAATAACGGCTTACCACATGCACATTTGTGCCATAACAAACAGTTGCAACCAGCACTAAAGCTGCGTAAGACAAATTTGTAAAACTTATTTCGCCTTCAGCGGCAAAAGGCAACAATGCCAATCCTGCAAAACCAACAATAACACCTAAAATTTTTTGCCATGTTATTTTAAGCTGAAAGAATGCAACGCCAATAATAATTGCGCATAATGGCGTTAATGCATTTAAGATGGAAGCAAGGGAACTGTCAATTCTTATTTCAGCCAGGCAATATAAATATGCAGGAAAAAAATTACCGAGCAAACCTGCAACCACTACCATTAAAATTTTATTTTTCGGAACAAGTTTCCATCCTTTTACCGCAAACGGCAACATTACCAAACCTGCACTTAATATTCTTATTGATGCAACCTGGTAAGCACTCAAACGTTGCATGCCTATCTTCATTAAAATAAAAGAGCTTCCCCAAATTATAGACAGCAAAGTAAACAGCAGCCATTTTGATGTTTGTGTTTTCAGAAAGAAAAAGTTTGCGCAAATGTCATACATTCATAATAAAAAATAATGAGTGACATAAGGCTTGATGAAATTGATACAAGAGCACCGGGGAAATTAGATAAAGAAAGTACCAAAGAAAAATTGCAATCTGTTTTAAAGGAGTTAGATGAACTGCAAAATATTTTATATGCAGAAAACAAACATGCAGTGTTAGTGATTATTCAGGGCATGGATGCGAGTGGAAAAGATGGTGCAATAAGAAATGTGTTTGGCAATCTTAATCCGCAAGGTGTTACAGTGCAATCGTTCAAGCAGCCAACCGCAGAAGAATTATCACACGATTTTTTGTGGCGTATTCACCGCCATGCGCCTGCAAAAGGAATAATACAGCTTTTTAATCGTTCTCATTATGAAGATGTATTGGTTACGAGAGTGCATAAAATAATTGATGATGACACGGCAAAAAAAAGAATGGAAGCGATAAACAATTTTGAAGAATTACTTGTTGAGCACAACAACACGGTTATCCTGAAATTTTATCTTCATGTTTCTGCGGAAAGACAGCATGAAAGGCTGGAAGAAAGAATACATAATGTAAAAAAGCAATGGAAATATAACGAGCAGGATTTTAATGAAGCAGCTTTGCGCAAAGAATATATTTCAGCTTACGAAGACTGTTTTAAATACTGCAATAAAGTGGAATGGACTATTGTGCCTGCTGACCAAAACTGGTATAAAGAATATGTAATTGCATCAACATTATTAAAAGCGCTTAAAGATCTAAACATGCAATACCCGGGCTTGAAAAAATAATTTTTTACAGGTTATATTATTTATTAATCTTTATAATATATTATTTCAGTAACCAAAATCTATTTTTATGGGATTTGCAAAAGAATTTAAAGAGTTCGCTTTAAAAGGGAATGTAATGGATCTCGCTGTTGGTGTTATCATCGGCGGTGCCTTTGGAAAAATTATAGACTCTGTTGTAAATGATTTAATCATGCCGCTTGTTTCGGCAGTTCTCGGCTCGCCTGATTTCAGTAATCTTTATCTCGTATTAAAAGGCACTGTTCCCGAAGGCACGGCACTGGGCGATGCAAGGAAAGTTCCACATGCAGTAATTTTTGCTTACGGAAACTTTATCACTGTCGCGATTAATTTTCTTTTATTAGCATTAATTATTTTCTTAATGATAAAAGGCATAAATAGTTTAAAACGTAAACAAGAAACTGTTCCGCCTGCGCCGCCATCTCCATCAAGTACGGATCAGTTACTTGTTGAAATTCGCGATGAGTTAAGAAGAAAAGCTTAAATAATTTTGCTGATAAACTGTGTAAAACTCGCTTTCACCGTGTACCATTCTGTGGTTACATTGCGGGCAGTTACACAGTTTATTTTTTAAAATTGAAATAGTGAATACGGCAACATATCAAATAAAACTTCCGCAATTCGAGGGCCCTTTCGACCTATTGTTATTTTTTATTGAAAGAGATGAACTGGATATTTATAATATTCCCATCAGTAAAATAACAAAAGACTTTCTTGATTATATTCATCAGCAGGAAAAACTGAATATTGAATTAAGCAGCGAATTCATTCTTTTCATATCAACCTTAATGCGCATAAAGGCAAAAATGTTGTTGCCGCGAAAAGAATTAGACGCTGAAGGTAATGAGATAGATCCGAGACAAGAACTGGTTGATAAAATTCTTGAATACAAAAAGTTTAAAGAAGCGGCAACGCAAATGGCTGAGATGGAAGCTATGCGAATGCTTATGATGAAGCGTGGCAATCTGCAAAAAGAATTGATGCAGGTTGGCGAAGAAGCTTCTGATGGAACCGAAATACAAACTGTAACACTGTTTCGTTTAATGAAGGCTTTTGAACGTGTGGTAAAACGCATGAATGAAAGACAGAACAAGCCGGTGCATACTGTAATTCGTTATAACTATACTATTGAAGGCAGCCGTGAGTTTATGCTAAACTTAGTGCAAAAAGAACAAACGGTTTCTTTTGAAAAAGTTTTTGAAGCATGCGAAAATCGTATTCATGCGATATTTTTATTTCTTTCTATGCTTGAATTAGTCCAGCAAAATTATATGAGCATTTTAAGCGGCGAAGGGCGTAATAATTTTATTGTGGAATGGAATGAAAACAGGCAGGAAGAAATTGCTGCAAGCGTTGATTCGATATAGCTACTTTTTAATTAAAGTTGTCGGCATCTTTGTAAGCTTTTATTAAAGCAACTTCGCCTTCTTTTCCTTTAATTGATTTGCCATGTTCCATTCCTAAAACACCTTTATAATTTTTTTTATACAGATGTTTAAAGATATTGTGATAATTCATTTCACCGGTGCCAGGTTCATTGCGGCCAGGGTTATCTCCAATTTGTAAGTATGCAATTTCATTCCATGCTGCATTAATATTATTAATGATGTTGCCTTCGTTGCGTTGCATGTGATACATATCAAACAAAAATTTACATGAAGGTGAATTTACCGCTTTGCATAAAGCAACAGTTTGATCAGAATGACGCAGAAAAAGATCTGGTGTATCACTCAATGCCTCGCAAACCATGATTAAGTTATGCGGTTCAAAAATGTTTGCCGCTTTGCGCAAGCTTTCAATAACATTTGCAGTTTGATAGCCAATATCTAAACTTCTTTCATAATTGCCGGGCACAACCGTCATCCATGTTGCATTGCAGCGTTTTGCTGTTTCAACTGCTTCAGCACAAGATTTTAAAAATTTATCACGCCAGTCTTTATCGCCTGACGTAAGTGAAGTTTTTACAGGCCAATGATCAAAATTTATAACGAACACACCCATTTGCATATTTAATTTTGCCAGCAGATTGCCAATCTTTTTTTGTTCATCAACGGGTCGGTCCATCATGCCATTATCTTCAATAGCCCGAAAACCATTATCATAAGCGAATTGTATTTGGTCTAAAAAATTTTTGCCGGCACTTTCTTCAAACATTCCTTCGTGTATGGCATAATTTAAATGAAATGTTGCTGAATCTTTTTTATTAATTGCGTCGGCATTAAATGAAGAAGCTGTAAAAACTGACGCACCTGCCAATACGGTTTGTTGCATAAATTTCCGGCGTTGCATTTATGTTAAGTTAAACTAAGATAAAATGAATATAATTACATCTGTTTACGATAGAACCTGTTTTCTTTTATTTTGATTTTTCGTATGTAAATAAACAATCACTGTAATGATCTGCGCCGAAACAAGACTGCTTTTTCATTGTGGTAAATTAAAATTTCTCCTGCTATTAATTTTAATAACGCAGAGCATGATTAGTACTGCACAAACAAAGCACATAGATAGTTTGCGGAGCATTGTTTTGCTGGCAAAAAATAACCAGCAAGAATTAGCAGCAATTTTTAATTTATGTGATGAATCAAATTCTTTAAATCCTGATACTTTATATAAATATTGCACACTTGCTAAAACAATAGCAATGCAAATTGGTGATAAAAGTGAAGTGCTTCAATCAAATTTATATAAAGCGCAATTCTTTTTAAGAAAAGGGCAATTTGAATATTCAGAAGATCTCGTGGACTCCTGTCTTTTTGTACTAAAAAATTATTACGACATAAATGTCAAAAATCGTTTTCTTATCCTGCGGTCAAACCTGCTTATACGATTAGACAGGCAAAAAGAATCGATGAAAAACAGCTTGCAATTATTAGGTATAGCGGAAAGTGCGCATGATATTAAAACACAGGTTCGTGCAAAAATTTTAATTGGCTGGGCATACATGGAGCTTGGGCAAAATCGTGATGCGCTTAACTGGTTTTTTTCAGCAGAAAAGCAACAAAAAACGTTGCCTCAAAATCAATGGCAGCCTTTTTTGTATTCAAATATTGCAGCCGTATATAATGAACTTAAAAGAAATGATTCAGCAAAATTTTATATAGAAAAATCTTTGAACGAAGCAATTGCTATTGATGATCTTTCTTATCTCGCTAATACCTATTTTATTTATGGCGGTATTAGCGCTGACTTGCACGAAACGGCCAAAGCCGAAACGTTTTTAAAAAAGGGGTTGCAGGTAAGGGAAGTGATAGGCGATCCTTTTTATATAGTTTCAGATATGTACCAAATGGGTTTGTTTTATGCTGATAATAATGAAACTGAGAAAGGCATTACAGTATTGAAGGAAGGAATTTCAATGGCATATAAAAATGCGTTGTTGGAGAAACTTCCCATTTTATACACTGCACTTGCAAGAAATTATAAGCTTGCAGGTAATTACATTCAATACAGTAAAACTGTTGATACACTTTTATTGCTGAAAGATTCTTTATACAAAAAAAATTCTGCTGATGCGCTTGCAGAAATGCAAACAAAATATGAAGTGCAGAAAAAAGAAAATACTATTATTCAGCAGCATTATGATCTTGTAAAAAAAGACTTGCTTATTTACATCATTTTCGGATTGCTGGCAATAACAATTTCGAGCGGCTTTTTCTTTTTTCAAAACAGGAGAAAAAACCAACGCCTGAAATTGCAGGCAATAGAAATGGAACAGAAAAGGAAATTAACGCATGCCATTATGAAAGCGGAAGAAGATGAACGTAAACGCATAGCAGAAAATTTACACGACAGCGTTGCGCAAAAAATGGTTGTAGCCAAATTAAATTTGGAAGCTTTTGCAAACGGCTTGGCAATGGAAGATCAAAAACAAAAAATTTATGGTAATATTAATACACTGCTAAGAGAGTCTACTGATGAAGTGCGAAGTTTAAGTCATAGCATGATGCCTCATGCGTTTGAACGTTACGGACTAACAAATTCAATAAAAGATTTCCTTGATAAAATTCATAAAAAAAACTTTAAAATAAATTTTAATGCGGAAGGCGATTTTTCTGCACTTAAAGAAAACCGGGCATTTCTAATTTATCGTATTATGCAGGAATGCATACAAAATGTATTAAAACATTCAGGTGCAACAAGGCTTGATATTTCGATGATAAGCATTAATGATGAAGCCGATATTATAATTGAAGATAATGGTAATGGCTTTAATACTGAAGCAATCAATGCAGGAACAGGACTAAAAAACATTCAATCTCGTGTGGAGTTTCTGAATGGTAAATTAGAAATAAACAGTGCACCAGGTAAAGGAACAGTTGTTGCTATATATATACCTTTATAAGAAAATTATGCATTTAAATTGTTAGAGTGAATGAACCAATAATACATCTTGCAATTTTGGATGATCACCAGATAGTGATTGATGGACTTAAATTATTGCTGCAATCTGATCCGCAAATTGAAATTATTGCAGAGGCAAATTCTGCAGAAGAAATGATTGAATTGCTTTCAACAAAAAAAGCTGATGTTATTCTTACTGATATTGCAATGCCACATGGCATGAACGGATTTGAGTTTTCGCTTAAGATACGGAAAGAACTGCCCGGTTTAAAAATATTGGCGCTATCTATGAGTGAAGAAGGAGGAATGATTTTCAGGATGATTGAGGTTGCAAAAGTGGATGGTTATATTCCTAAATCAACAGGTCAAAAAGAACTGCTGGCTGCTATCAAAGAAATTGCCTCGGGTAAAAAATATTTTTCCGCAGAAGTGTTGCAGCAATATGAAATTTACCAGGCTACTAAAAGTGAAAACGAAGGATTAAACCTGACGCCCCGGGAACTGGAAATTATTGAATGCATCATTAAACATTATAGCAATAAACAAATTGCAGATTCGCTTTTTATAAGCGAACGCACTGTGGAAACTCACCGCAAAAATATATACCGCAAAACTCAAACAAAGGGTGAAGCCTCACTAATACAGTTTGTACAGCAACATAACATTTTAGGTTAACAATTGTTTCATTGTTTAATGAAATGCTTGCTGGCAAAGCGTTTCAACGCCTCGGAAATAAATTACCCAAACTTGGGTATTGACTTTCTCCCCATCATGATTATATTTTTGATATTCGAAAAACTGCTTTTAAACAACTAAACAATTTTCAAACTGTAAACACAAAAAAACATTTTCATTATTAAGAATCCCCAATATTTTTCTCTTATTCATTAATAAAAATCTGTACAATGAAACAAAAAATTTTACTCTTACTGCTACTTGCCAGTGTTTTCTTTAGTAATGCAAAGGCTAATGAAAGCGAGCCTAATGATACAAGGGCACAAGCGAATACACTCCCTTTGAACGGTAATAATAGCGGCGATATAAACCCTTCAGCAGATGTTGACTGGTTTAAAGTTACTACCACTTCAGATGGCCAGTTAAATCTTACGCTAACTTCTACAAATGGTATAAATGTACAAGCCTATTTGTATGATAATGATGGTGCCACTCTACTAAACAACGGTGTTACTGCAGGCACAATAAACATAAATACTGACGGTTTGGCTGCAGGTACTTATTATATAAGAATCAGTACTTATTATACCGGGCAAACGCCTGCGTATACTATTTCAAATACATTAACGGTTGCCTCTGTTGCAAACGATGCCGAACCCGACAGTTCAAGAGCCACTGCACTTACGCTTCCATTAAATGGCACAAAAACCGGCCATGAAGGTTATTATTATAATAATCAACGCGATCTTTTAGATTTTTATAAAATCACTACAAATGGCGACGGCTTACTGCAGCTAAAGCTTACATCAAATAATGGAAATAATGTGCAGGCAGTGTTGTATGATAATAATGGCACTACATTTTTGGGAACCGTTGTTACTTCAACTACAGCATATTTAAATGTTGATGGCTTGGCAGCAGGCACATATTATGTACAAGTTGGTACATATTATACTAACCAGTTTGCGCCTTACACAATTACAGATA
>JAFBAF010000167.1 GCA_019247895.1 Parafilimonas sp.
TAATCTTTCTCTCATTATAGACAAACAACGGGTGGTTTCTACCACCTGTTTTATACAAAAAGCTAATTTTATAAATCATTATCGAAAGCTTGATTGTATGCGAACATTCTATTGTTTTTTATTTTTTATAATGATTTGTTTTTCTATTCAATCACAACCAAAAACAGATACATTGCTTGTAAAAATTCTTTCTTCAGATAAAGACACGCTTTTTCAAAAAGTTTTATCGAACCCTGCTTATTACAGGTTGCAGATTATTTATACACAGATTAATCGCGATAAACACAATACACCATCGTTTACAAATTATTATTATAATGTTGATTCATTATTTTATTTCAATCCTGCATCAACAGTCAAACTTCCTTTAGCTGCATTGTCGCTTGAAAAGTTAAACCAGCTAAACATTAGCGGTTTAAATAAATTTACTTCACTTCAATTTGACAGTGTTTATTCCAACCAGGAAAAAGAATTATACGACAGCACTGCAGCAACCAATCTGCCCTCAATTGCCCAGTTTATCAGGAAAGCTTTTCTTATCAGCGACAATGGTGCATACAACCGGATGTATCAATTCGTAGGTCAGCAAGCCATTAACCGAAATTTAAAAAATAAAGGTTATAAAAGCATTCGTATTACAAGAGAATTCATGGGTTTTACTGAAGATGAAAACCGCCATACAAATCCAATACACTTTCTCGATAGAAGCGGAAAAATAATTTACACGCAACCTGTTTTATACAACAAAGATTCATTTGATTTTTCACACACCATAAAATTGGGAAAAGCGCATTTCAACAATAAAGACAGCTTAATAAATGAGCCGATAGATTTCACAAGGGTTAATAATCTCCCTTTAGAAGATTTGCAGCGAATTTTGCAAACTATATTATTTCCATTGTCAGTGCCGGCAAAACAACGTTTCAATCTTACAAAAGAAGATTACAACTTTTTGAAACAATATCTTTCACAATATCCTTCAGAAACCAATTATCCTAAGTACGACACATCTCAATATTATAACAGCTATGTAAAATTTTTCTTTCAAAATAATTCGCATACAATGCCGGCCAACGTTAGAGTATTTAATAAAGTTGGCTGGGCTTATGGCTTTTTAACTGATGCTTCTTACATAGTTGATTTTAAAAACAATGTGGAGTTTATGCTTGCTGCAACTATTTATGTAAACAGCGATGAGGTTTTAAATGACGATAAATATGATTATGAAACTGTCGGGCATCCTTTCTTATATCAACTCGGGCAAACCATTTATAATTATGAGCGCACGAGGAAAAGAAATTATACACCTGATCTAAGTGATTTTAAGATCAAGTATGAACAGCGTAATCCAAATGATACAAGACCTTCAATAAAAGATGCGGATAATTAACCGCAGATATTGTCTTTCTTTGCAACAGTTTAATGGATAAATTCTTCTATATACTTTTTGTAAAGCTTTACCCCGTTGTTGCAGCATTACTCTCTCCATTTAATAACAAAGCAAATCTTTGGCTTAAAGGAAGAAAAAATATTTTTTCAAAAATTGAAAATGAGATTGCAAATGATCAATCCAAAAAAATATGGATGCATTGTGCATCGCTTGGTGAGTTTGAACAAGGCAGGCCTTTACTGGAAAAATTCAGAGAAACATATTCGCAATATTCATTAGTGCTTACATTTTTTTCCCCTTCGGGTTATGAAGTACAAAAAAATAATAAACTTGCCGATCATACTTTTTATTTACCGATAGATTCGGAAAAAAACGCAAAAAAGTTTCTTGATCTTATTGAGCCTTCATTAATCGTATTTGTAAAATATGAATACTGGTATTACTATTTAAAAGAAGCGCACAACAGAAAAATGCCCTTGTTAATGGTTTCCGGAATTTTTCTTCCAGGCTTTTCATTCTTTAAATGGTATGCAGACGCAAGAAGACAAATGCTGCGCTTTTTTACACATTTTTTTGTGCAAACAGAAAATTCAAAACAACTGCTCAAATCCATCAATATAACTAATGCAACTGTTTCCGGAGATACAAGATTTGATCGTGTATTGCAGGTTGCATCGCAAAAAAAGTCATTGCCTGAAATTGAGAAGTTTGTTGGTATGAATCAAGTAATTATTGCCGGCAGTACATGGACTGACGATGATGAAGTGCTGGATCATTTTGCCAACATGCATCCTGAATTAAAATTTATTATTGCGCCGCATGATATTGGCAAAGAAAGAATAAAAGAATGTACGCGTTTATACAAGCATTCCATTTTATATTCAAATTATATCAATGGCACAAACGAGGTGCAAGAAAACATCAACACACTTATTATTGATAATATTGGCATGCTTAAATTTTTATATCGTTATGCCACGATATGTTATGTTGGCGGTGGTTTTAACAGTGACGGCATTCACAATATTTTAGAGGCCGCAGTGTATTACAAACCTGTTTTATTTGGACCAGCATTTGAAAAATTTTCAGAAGCAATAGAGCTGATTGATAAAGGCGGTGCTTTCGATATAGAAGATGCAATAGAACTTGAAGACCAGTTACAAGAATTATTATCAGATGAAAACTTATATCAAGAAGCAAGTAAAATCGCCGGAGATTATGTGCAGCAAAATTCTGGAGCCACGCAAACTATTATGCATTATATTCAGGCAAATCGCCTGCTCACCAACTGATCGAATAACTTAGCGGCTTCGCTGCTCTCATTCCAGGCAAGCTTCAATTTCAATTCCCGTTTAATCCAAAGCTCTGCTTCAGCAAAAATGTTAAAGCTGTTAATCGTTTTAATGCTGCGTTCATACATGGTTTGGTCACCACGAAAAAGCTCGTTAATAAAAAGATATTGGTCATTTATACCAATAGCCTTTCTAAGATCTTTTATTGGACCTGCGGTAACTGAACTGCCGACTTCTTTATGTGATGCTGAAGATTTTAATTTATCGTTGAGGCTTTCCTGTTGGTTAACCGTTTCATTTATTTCCTGCTGTTTTAGTGCAAGCGTAGGAATTTCTACCATCGGATCAAAATAATCAAACCCATGCTGCTCCATAACAATTTTGGGTTCTTCAACAAGCGTTTCAATTTCTGTATCGTTTGTATTAAAATGCGATGATGAAGGGAAAAATACAGAAACAACATCGTGATAATTATGTTCGGCCTCTGTTTCATTTTCCAGTTCAGAAAGCAACAATTGAGCAGTGATCCGCAATTGCTCTTTATTTGCATTGTTGCGGTATTGATCAAGCAATCGTTCTACTAAAAGGCCTACTCTTTCCATAAGATATTTAAATTTGGCTGGATTTAAATAAGAATAACGATACAAAGTTAATTTTATTTTATAATGTTTATTGAACCTCATATTTCAGGCGAAAAACGTGGCTGGATCGAAGTGATCTGCGGCTGTATGTTTAGCGGTAAAACTGAAGAATTAATACGAAGAATGAAGCGTGCAACCATTGCTAATCTCAAAACAGAAATTTTTAAACCTGCGATTGATAATCGTTATCATGAGTTAAACGTGGTAAGTCACGATGAAAACTTTATCGTATCGCAACCCGTTACCAATTCAAAAACAATTCTGCTGATGGCGCAGGAAATGAATGTTATTGGTATTGACGAAGCGCAGTTTTTTGATGATGGCCTTGTGCAGGTTTGCGAACAGCTTGCTTTAAATGGCATTCGTGTAATTATTGCCGGGCTTGATATGGATTACTTGGGCAAACCTTTTGGACCAATACCTCAACTTTTAGCGATAGCAGATTATATTACCAAGTTGCATGCAATTTGTGTGCACTGCGGCAATATTGCAAGCAGGTCGTATCGTAAAACAAAACAAAAGGGACAAGTAGTAATTGGCGAGTTGGATATTTATGAACCAAGATGCAGAGTTTGTTATGAGAAAGGAGATGATGTATGATGAAAACTCTCCTATTAATATATTTTTGGTTTATGTTAATTTCAACACAAGCCCAACCGATCTCTTCCTTTAACAACTATCTTCAACACAATAACCA
Organism: Parafilimonas sp.; assembly: GCA_019247895.1. Taxonomy (GTDB): domain Bacteria; phylum Bacteroidota; class Bacteroidia; order Chitinophagales; family Chitinophagaceae; genus Parafilimonas. Next base: position 4,021 of record JAFBAF010000167.1, read on the forward strand.
GGTGGTTTTCGTAAAAACTAATTCTGATTCAACCATACATGGAATGATGTTTTTATGTGAAAGGAAAAATGCACACAAACAATGGCGCATTAGAGATTCATTCAATATTGTTGTGGGAACAAAAGGTTTGGGAAAAGATGCAACTTCATCAATCGGCTTAAATAATATTAATACAATAAAACATGAAGGTGATGGAAAATCTCCGGCTGGAATTTTTTCGCTTGGTTCCGTTTTCAGTTATCATACACTAAGCCATTTACACATGCCTTTTGTGCAGGTTGATACCAACTTTTATTGTGTGGATGATGTAAGTTCAAATTATTATAACACTTTAATCAACCAAGATACTGCGCAACATAATTTCAGCAGCTTTGAATACATGAAACGCAATGATGAATTATATGAATACGGAGTTTGGGTTTTGTATAATAGTAACCCTGTTGTAAATGGTAATGGTTCCTGTATTTTTTTACATGTATGGCGCAATGAATACTCAGGAACAGCCGGCTGTACGGCAATGGCAAAGGATAATGTTTTAAAGCTGATATATTGGCTGAATAAAAAGAAACATCCTGTGCTGCTGCAGATTGTTTCTGGTAATTAAATAATGCTTAAGCAACTTTTTGATAAGTTTCAATTGCTTTTTGCTTCAGCATGTTTTGTATAAATTCCACTTCTGCTTTATCAAATGGTTCACCATTTTCACGGAAAATATCATGGAACCACATTTCAGGTTCTTTGTTATCTGCACTTTGCCACGATTCCCATGCACAATGTGTTTGCGTTTTACCGGCAACAAATCCCCAGTTAAATGCGCCAACGTTATATTTTTTTAAAAGCGGCAGAATATCATAAAAAGTACTTTCTAAATGCCGTGCCATATATTCTGTACATAAAAGCGGCCGGTTAAAGCGTTGCATATGCTGCAGTCTTTCTTCAAATTTTTCCTTGTCTTCGTAACAGTGAAAACTTATAATATCAGAATTTGAAAACATAAAATTATCAAGCTCTGAAATTAAAGCATCATCACTCCAATCATCTTTCCACGGAGCAGCAGTCAAAGGTTGAATCGGCTCAAGCGCTCTCACCCATTCAAATGTTTTCTTTAAAAGTTTTAAAGCAAGTTCTGCTTTATCCACACCATAATCTGCATCGTTATAGCTTGCTGTATTGGTGTTATCCGGTTCATTAAACAAATCCCAAATCAATACACGATGATCATTCTTAAAACTGCCTACAACGCCTTCTACATAACTGCGCAAGCTATCATAAGCATCTATATTTTTTAAGATATCGTAACCGGGGCTTTGCACCCAACCGGAATTATGAATATTTAACTTAGGCTCAGGTTGCTTGCCCAATTTTGGATATGGATCCCAAACAGCATCAAACAATACAAACATTGTTTTTATATTATGCTTGTCTGCCACTGAAAGAAATTGGTGTATGCGGCTGATAAAACCAACCGGATCTTGCTCCCACAGCAAATGATGTAAAAACACGCGGATAGTATTGAACCCAAGGTCTTCCGCCCAGCTCAATTCTTTATCAATACAGGCAAGATCAAAAGTTTCTTCCTGCCACATTTCTAACTGGTTAATAGCTGTTGCCGGTATGTAATTGCAGCCAACAATCCAGCCATTATTATCACGCCATTCCCAGGCTTTAAGCGTGCACCATTTATGTGCTTGCGTTGAACAATTGTTTTGTCCTGATGTACTTGAAAAACACATATAAAATGTTTTAAGTAATGTTATAATAGAGTTTAAAAACAGTTCATAGTTTAAGTTCTGATAACAGCAGCAACGTTAAAACGGGAAAGAATTCGCTTGCCTTCTTAATTGATTAGTATATTTATCCGAACTAATAATATGTACAAGCAGTCAATCTTTGTTTATATCTCACCCGACGCGCAATATTTTTAATAGCCAGTTTGATTTTGTTTTACTAAGTTATAGTAACGAGCATTCGGCAAAATATTATATTGGTGAATTCATATATTTTATTCGTGAATGCAAGTTTATATCCAATCACTTTTTGTTGCCGCAAGATATTTTGCTAAGCTTTGCAATAAATCGTTTAAATACACCATTTATGCACACATTGATGGCTGTGCATAAAATTCGTACAGCCGGTTATCTTTCACTTCATACTATTCACAGCCTCAATTTATATTTGCCGCCATGGCAAAAGCCGCTGATGATACCCCGTTAATGCAGCAACACAAGGCTATCAAACAAAAATATCCTGATGCCATTTTATTGTTTCGTGTAGGCGATTTCTATGAAACTTTCGGTAGCGATGCTATAACAGCATCGCATGTTCTGGGCATCACTTTAACCAAAAGAAATAATGGTTATAATGCATCAAACGAGCTGGCAGGGTTTCCGCATCATGCGCTGGATACCTATTTACACAAACTGGTAAAAGCAGGTTACCGTGTTGCGATTTGTGATCAGTTGGAAGATCCAAAACTTGCAAAGGGAATTGTAAAACGCGGCGTAACAGAAATGGTAACGCCGGGGATTGCAACGAACGATAAATTACTTGAACACAACAGCAATAATTTTTTAGCCGGTATTCATTTTACTGATAATGAAATTTTCGGTTTAGCGTTTCTTGATATATCAACAGGTGAATTTTTTGTGGCTGAAGGCAACCAGGAATATGCCGATAAACTATTGCAAACATTAAAGCCGGCTGAAGTAATTTATCAGCGCAGCAATCAAAAAAATTTCAAAGAGAAATTCGGAACAACATTTTATACCTACACATTAGATGCATGGATCTTTGATGAAGCTTTTGCAACGGAAAATTTGCTCAAGCATTTCCAAACGCACTCATTAAAAGGTTTTGGAATTGAGAAGCTGCAATGCGGCATTATTGCTGCCGGCGCAGTGTTGCATTATT
>JAFBAF010000169.1 GCA_019247895.1 Parafilimonas sp.
ATAATTAAAACTGAATGAATGGAATTGTCTTTAGGCATGATATTTCAAATTGTGCAAATGTAAATGCATGAAATTTATTTTAGTGAGTTAATATTTTACGGTGGGGATAAATTGAAATAAAAGTGCGATATATTTTTGCATTAGCAATGCAACTTGTTTCTAAAAAAGAATTACCCCGAATTAAACACCGCACCGCCACGCTGGTATATTTTTTTATGAGTGGATTTGGATATTCAACCTGGGCTTCACGCATACCGGCTATTCAACAACAGTTGCACATTAACGAAGCACAATTAGGAACAGCCTTGTTAGCTGCGCCAATCGGTGTGTTGGTTACAGTTCCTTTCACGAGTAATTTGTTGAACAAGTATAGCAGTAAAAGCATCATGATATTCGGCGCAGCGTTTTATAATATCATGCTTGCGTTGCTTGCATTTACAAAACAACCATGGCAATTATGGGTGATATTATTTGGCTTTGGTTCTTCGCGCAATCTTTTAAATCTTTCAATGAATGCTCAAGGCGTGGAAGTGCAGCGTTTGTATGAAAATTCTATTATTACCAGTTTTCATGCAGTGTGGAGCATGGCTGGTTTTGCAGGCGCAGCTGTTGGTTATTTATTTGTTGTGTCGGGTTTGCCGTTGGCTGCTCATCTTGTTTCTGTAAGTATTGTAATGCTGGTTTTATCTGCCGCATTCTATCCAAACACTTATTACACGCTTAATCATATGCCACCGCAAAAAAAATTCTTTGTGTTTCCAAATAAATATTTATTGGTGTTTGCGATGATCGCATTTGCATCAATGGCTTGCGAAAATGTAATGTACGATTGGAGCGCATTGTTTTTTCAGAAAGCAGTTGTAACCACAAAAGAAACTGCAACAGCGGCGTTTGTTTTATACATGGTTTGCATGACAACGGGACGATTTTTTGGTGATAAGATCGTACCGAAATTCGGTATTGTAACTATTCTGCGCTACAGTGGTATTTTCATTTTTTCAGGATTATTAATTGCAAGTTTATTCCCTTATGTAATACCTGCCGCTATTGGTTTTGTGCTTACAGGTTTTGGTGTATCCTGCATTATTCCGCTTGTTTTTAGTCTTGCAGGCAAATCAACTACTATGAGCAGCGGCACTGCAATAGCGTCCGTTTCTACCATAAGTTATTTTGGATTTTTAGCCATACCACCAAGTGTTGGTTACATAGCACAGGTAATTGGTTTAAGATGGTCTTTTTGCATAATGGCTCTTTTCGGAGCTGCTATTATTTTTTTAGTAACAAGAATTCGCGAAACAAAATAACTTGCTTAATTGAAATAAATTTTGCGAAGAGAAGTTTAATATTGTTCATTACATATTTAAGATAAGCTTGTTCAGGCAACCTTTTTGCCTGCTTAGCAGTTATTTCAAAAGGGAATGTTTCCTTAAATTTATATTCGGAAGTATTAAATCATCAAATGCAATCACTCGATATAAGTATTCTGAAAACGCTAACTTATTTTGATATATTCTCATATCCTTTAAACCAAGATGAGATCATTTTTTTTCTTGATAAGCCTGCAACAAACGGATCAATTTCGTCATCATTTGATCGGTTGGTAAAAGCAAAGCTTCTATGCAAGTTTGATAATTTTTATTCAATAAGAAATGCAGCAGAATTAATAAAGCGCCGAAATGATGGCAACGCTTTGGCCGTTATTCAAATAAAAAAAGCCAGGAAAGTTTCCAGGTTTTTATCATGGATACCTTATGTAAAAGGCATTGCAATTTCAGGTTCCTTATCAAAAAATTTTGCCGACGAAAACTCTGACCTTGATTTTTTTATTATAACAAAAGCAAATCGTTTGTGGATAGTGCGTATTATCTATTCATTCATTTATAAAATTGCTTCAACACTTCGCATTAAAGAGTGGTTTTGTTTAAATTATTTTATCGATGAATCAGAACTTGAAATAAAAGAACATAACCTTTTTACAGCAGTCGAGCTTTCAACATTAATGCCTTTAAAAGGTGAAAAAATTTTTGATGATTTCTTTAATGCGAACAGTTGGGTAAATCAATTTCAACCAAACTTCAAGCCTTGTTATGAATATATGAATGATGCTTCGCCAACAATTTTAAAAAGGACCATTGAATGGACAATGAATAACAAGTGTGGGGATAAATTAGATGCCAGGTTGCATCTTTTCTTTAAAAAAAGATTTGAGCGAATGACGATGGAAAATAAGCAAAGTGAAAAAGGATTAACGATTGGTGCTTACAAAGCAGATAAACATGCATGCAAACCTTTGCCGCAATATTTTCAACCCAAAATTTTAATGAAGTTCCAGGAACGTTTTAAAATAGTTGAAGCAAAATATTATCAAGTAATAAATAAAGAAAAAGCCTTAGTGCAAAACGCGTGATGATGAAAATGAGAAATACCAGCCTCATCAGTGTTATCATTCCTGTTTATAACGCTGAAGACACAATTTATTCTGCGCTTAATTCCATCAGCCAGCAAACCGAAGGTAAGTTTGAAGTGATTGTAGTAAACGACGGCTCTACTGACAAATCGCTGGAAGCAATTTATGCCTTCAAAAAAACAAATAGCCATTTAAATGTTATTGTAATTGATAAATCGCATGAAGGTGTTTCTGCAACACGCAATATCGGCTTGCAATTAGCTTCGGGAAATTATATTGCTTTTTTAGATGCGGATGATGAATGGCATCCTGAAAAAACCTTAAAGCAATTAGCGATATTGAAAGAAACAGCGGAAGCAGATTTAGTCGGTTGTCATTTTAAGCCGCTTGTTGCCGAACCTGCATTAAACAGTTTTTCATACATAACATCAAAAGAAATGTTGTTTAAAAATTTCTTCCAAACATCTACAGTATTAATGAAAAGAAAAGTGTTTGATGCCGTTGGCTTTTTTGAAAGATCACTTTCTTATGGTGAAGAAAGAAATTATTTTTTGCGTGCATCCAAAACATTTGCATGCGTATTAATAAATGAGAATCTTATTAACTACGGCAATGGCAAAAGAGGTTTTGGCCAAAGTGGTTTATCGGGAAATTTGCTGCAGATGGAAATCGGCGAGTTGAAAAACCTTATATATGCTTACAAGATTTTAAACATGCCCTTTTTTGCATGTTGCAATGCCATTGTTTATTCGCTGGCAAAATTTATGCGGCGTGTTTGCATTGTTTATATCGCTGATAAATTTAAGTAGCCGGCTTTTGAAACGAGATAATATAATAATCACCAATATATTTCCAGGGCCATTTTCTTTTTAGTTTGCTTTCTAATTTCTCAAGCAGTCTTAACATTACCGAATGTTTGTGTGGAAATTTTTCAAAATAAGATGGAGGTACTAAAGTGCATAAACCTTCAACATCCAATAACTCAAGTTTTCCTTTTAATTGTTGTATCAAAAATTTTGGATGATAATACCAGCATAAAAAATGCATACCTTCAATATTCGCCGGTGTTCCATTCTTGCTTTTTAAACGGCGAAAAGCAGTTTTGAAATTTCCCTTAAATGCAAGCATTGTTTCCCACCCGCAAAAGCGAGGCATAATTACCATTGTAGCAATGCCGCCTGGTTTTAATAATGCATCAAATGAATCCAAAACTTTATCCAATTCATTAGTGCAATTCAGTCCTGCAAAATTTGAAAAGATCAAATCGTAAGGACCTTTCTGTTGCAACTTTTCAAGTAATGTGAATGAACATAATTCTGTACTCACCAATTTGTTTAAATCATGCTGATTTACTTTATTACGAAGTTGTTGTTGCATGTCTGCAGCAATATCTGTTGCATGAACCGAATGGCCAAGCGTTGCAAAAAATATTGCATCATCACCAGTGCCGGCATTCAATTCAAGTATTTTGCTTTTAGATGGAATTAATCGCAAAACATGTTCTCGTACTCTTCTTCGTTTATATGCAACAATGCTGTTTTCCGCATATATCTTGTCAAATATTGCGGATTGTTTGTTGAATGCTTTTGCTGCTAATTCTTCGTGTTGTATCACAACTTCTTCTTTCATTAATAACTTTATGTTGCTAACTTTTCAAGCTTGTTTAATTTTTGTTTTGCAAGAAAGAAACGTGTTTTATAATAAGCAACACGTAACACATTTTTTATTTTTTGTTGATTGGTCTTTGCAGATAGATTCCAGGATGAATTCATTGCATGCAAAGCCAAATGCTCACAATAACTTGCATGAACATAACTATACAATTGTTTATAAAAGGCAGGCTGATAGGTATTTGTAAACATTAAAGCCATCTCGTTGGAATCTGTCCAGTTTGTTTTGTCTTTGAGATCTGCTTTCACCTTGTCATAAAAAACAGTTCCGGGCAGTGGATAAGAAACTGAAATGCCAATACTGTGTGGCAGCAATTCATTTATAAGATCAATTGTTTTTTGAATATCTTCTTTTGTTTCTCCTAAATAACCAAACTGAATAAAGAATGAAGGCTTCATTCCATGTTGCTTTATCAATTTTGTTGCAGCACGAATTTGTTCAACCGTTGTGCCTTTATCCATTGCATCTAAAATTTTTTGCGAACCGCTTTCTGCTCCCATCCAAATATTTTCACAACCTGCTTTATGCAATGCGGCAACATAATTTTCCTGCAGTAAAAGATCAGCTCTTGATTGTATTTTAAACCTGAATTTTAAATTCTCTCTTTCAACAAGGTCGGCAAACTCATTTACCCAGTTTGGCTTCAAACCAAAAATATCATCACAAAACCAGATGTGATCAAAGTTGAATTTTTCTTTCAACAACTTTAATTCTGCTACAACATTTTCCGGCGAACGTGAATTATACCGATTGCCATAAATTGGTTTTGCACACCAATTGCATTTAAACGGGCAGCCTCTTGTTGTGGCCATATTTAAAGAAAAATAGCCACTGCTTTTCATCCACATTTTTCGGTAAGGTTCTATATCAATTAAATCCCATGCAGGCAGCGGAAGGCCATCTAAAAATTTCAAAACATTTCTCCGTGGCGTTTTCGATATAACATTATCTTTTTTTAAAGCAAGGCCAAGAATATGCGATTGATCCTGTTCGTTTTTGTCAAGTGATTCAATCAATTCTTTCAGTGTCATTTCTGCTTCACCCAATAAAACATAATCTGCACCTTCATTCAAATATTCTTCATAACGATCAGTAGAATCTGAACTTGAAACGATAACAATACAATTGCGTTGCTTTGCGAACTTCATCATGCTGAAAGCCGCTTCCCGCATATTCGTTAAACACATTTTTGTGAGATAATTAAATCCATCATCATACAGCACAAAATATTCTGGTTTATGTGTTTCTATTGGAGCAATAATTTCCTCTGCAGCTGTCGAAAACATTGTATCAAAGAATGCTGTTTCATAACCATCTTCACGCATTAATGAAGCTGCATATAATGTTGCCAACGGCGGGTAAGGTTGTGCAGTTTTCCATTGCTTCGGATCCAAGCGAAGAAAATAAGAATGAGAAAATAATATGCGCGAGTTACCTGTTACCATTTTTATTTATCTTTTTATACGAAACCACGGAAATGGATTTTTAGATGCTTTAAAAATATTTTTTACGGATAACGGATCATACATTACATTAATACAAAAACCTTTTAGTTCATCAAAACAATGGTGGTAATAATGTTGAGCAAATTCAGGAAATCCAAGTTCCGAATAATAATCTTTTGTTCTTTTCTGCGCAGCTTCAACCTCGTTTAACGCATAAAAATTTGTATCTAAAATATGAACTTCTCCATCTGTGTTTAATGAAGGAAGAATCATGTGAACAGTATTTTTTATAGATGGAAAATATTGCGCAGACGCTGCAAAAACAACAATATCAAATTTAAATTCTGATAATAGTTTTTCAGACAACAAATTGTAAACGAAATATAAGTTTTCTTTTTTAAAAATGCTTGCAGCTTGCTTTAACTCGATAAAGTTTACATCTAATCCAACAACATAAGTACCTGCTGCTGCAAGCAATTTTGAAAGCCATCCATTACCGCAGCCAACTTCTAAAATTTTTAAAGGCTTACCTTTTTGCCGGAGATATTTAAGCAGGCGGTTAGCTGATTGCTTTCTTAAAATCCATTCTTTATAATGCGGATGCGTGTTTTCAATTAAAGGCAAACGCTTCACCTGGTCATTTGTATAAATACGATTTTCTTTTTTTCTTAGCTCAATATATTTTTCTTCAAAGCCTCTATCAATTGCTGCGTTTTGATTTACATAAACTCCATTATCCAACAAATAATCATCAAAATTCAACCTTGCTTTTTCAATACTAAAAATGAAATTTTGTTCAATTATATTTTTTTTAGAATGAACAAGCTTTAAATCGAAGCCATTCTCACTTGCAATCTTTGTTATCATTTCAGTATCACAATCTTCAGATAAAATCATCCAGCTAAAAGTATCATCATTTATATACTTACCTATTGCACGGAAAAGCGTATGAAAATATTCACCGTTTTTACCGCAATACCATGCATAATCAGCTTTTGTTTCGGGATCTTTTCTATAAAACGGCGGATTAATTAAAATAAAATCGAACGTTTGCGGCGGAATATTTTCAAATAAATCAGACTGAATAATGTTAATTGCAATATGGTTTCTTTTACTATTGATGTGTAAATATTCAATTGCGCGTTCATTAATATCAATAGCTGTAACATTCGCATTTTTTTGCGCAAGAGCAAATGAAATTAAACCGTTTCCTGCTCCTAATTCCAAAACCGCTTTATTCTTCAAATCATATTGCAGAGTATAGTTCAGTAAAATTTTTGTGGTGAAAAATAAACCAGGATGAAACACGCCCGGAGGAACCAGCAACGAAATATTTTTATACCGGTACGTTCTTGTTTTAGTAAGATATTTTTTTACAGCAGGCTGTACAGTTTTTGTAGCAATATATTTTGTGAGCGTATTCAAAAAGTAAATTTAGAAGCCTTCAATTTCTGGTTGGCGATATTTCCACAATGATTGCAGCGCTTTTATTTCATAAGGTTTCCAGTAAAAATTTGTTTTATAACGAATAGTTGAAACGGCATGCATCAACTTGCGTTTTAAACTGCCCAGCCGCACATCTGAAACTGTTGGATAATAACCATTCAAAACAATTTCAAAATTTTTTATCTTATCAATCATTTCAGGTGTCAGCCATGGGGTAAGCGGATTTTTCCTAAGATCAAAATTTTCCCAATGCGGACTTATCCAATCTTCTAATTTTTCAGGAAAATGAAAACCTGACGCTAATACTTTTTCATACATTTCAGAACCTTCTGTGGGCACAGGGCTGTACACATAAATAATTATTTCAGTGTTTGGATTAATTGTTTTTATTTCTTTTATAAACGCAATGTCTTCATCAATTTGCTTCATCACTTTCGCTTCTGAATCTCCCGGTAATCCAAGCACAAAAGAATATTCGGGAATAATGTCAAACTTAGCCATGCGTGCAGCAAACTCTCTTATTTGTTTACCGCTTTGTGTGCCGCCTTTATCCATTTTTTTAAGCACTTCATCGTTGCCGGTTTCAGCACCAAAAAAAATCATTTTGCAACCGGCGTCGCGCATTATTGCAAGCGATTCATCACTGTATTTATTTATCGTGTCAATTCTGCCTTCGCCCCACCAAACCATGTTTTCCGGCTTAATCAATCTTGCAAATTCAACCGTTCTTTTTTCTGATACGAAAAAGTTGTTATCGTGAAATTCAATTGCGTTACCGCCATATTTATCTTTTAAAAATTTGATGTCTTTATACATTCCCGCAGCAGATTTCCCTCTCCACCTTGCATTATAAATAGGCACTACCGCACAAAACGAACATGTGAAAGGGCAACCCATGCTTGAATGATATGCAATAGTTTTAGTACCTAAATAAGTTTTGCCCAAATATTTTTGAAGCGGATAAAATGAATTCAATTTTTCATAAGTCAATGCAGGCAATGCATCAAGATCATACAAATTATCACGCTCTGTTTTAATAATTGAATTGCCGTTTTTATAAATGAGATTATGTATGTGTTTATAAGATGTATTATTTTCCAAAGCATCTAATAATTGCGGAAAACATTTTTCCCCGGGACCGTTAACAATAAAATCTACATAACCTGATTCTAAAACAACTTTTGGTTGATTGGATGCAAAATATCCGCCCCATATAATCCTTATGTTTGGAAAATTTTCCCGGATTTTTTTTGAAACAGGAATTGCCTGCTTCAGTTGAGGACCGGGCATGCAGGTGCAACCAAAATATTTAAACTCACCTGTTGCTAAATATTTAAATATTTTTTCTGAAGGATCATTTTCAAGATTGCCATCAACAATTGCATAATCATATAATCCTTCCACAGCACTTGCTACTGCAAGAATTGAATTTGGAATTCTTGGTTTTGTTCTTGCGCTTCGCGGATTAAAAAAAAGAATTTTATTCATGATTTAATGGCAATAACAAAAGTAAAACTTAGATATCAGAGTTAAATATGTTTAAATAGTCTTAAACAATTGCTGAACGGGAAAAAGCAAGCAACCAATTCAAACTTTTTTATAATCCGCATCCATCGTTTTCTTTTGCTGATGCATATATAATAAAAAATGAATGTGGAATAAAGAGCTTTCATGTCTTTTTAAGGAAACTTCATTTATTACTTTTCCCCAAAGCAACATTTGACTTCCTAAATTCAGTGATTTTAAAATTTCTATCTCTTTATAATTATCAGCAAATTCAGGAACAGGAAATCTGAAACTTGCCGAATGTATGATTTTAAATGGAAGTGAATTTATCGCGGGAGGATTTAAGCTATGATGTTTACCTAATTGATAGGTCAGCTCCTTATATTTATAGGATACATCAGCCACAACAATTTTTTTTGTTTCGATAATTTTTTCTAATGCAGAATTAGAATGCCTTAATCCAAACACATATTGTTTGTTTTTTATTTCACCCAAGAGATCCATCGGAAAAATATTGTAATAATTATCTTTTTGAAAAGATATCAAACACACTTTGCGCGGATAACTGAAAGCAGCAACAAGCGTTTTAAATTTTTGAAACGATATTCCCGGTTTCTTATAAAACAGTGAAAAAATTAAAAATGTTTTTACCCGGCTAAGGTGTTTTATTTTAGTATATATTACCTGGAATAGTAGAAGCGTCCCGTTTTCATCTTCGAGTTTATTATTAAGCTCAACTGTAAGTATTGCTAATGATTTTTTTGCTGCATTATTATCATCACAAAATGAACCGGTAAAATATATTGTTGATTGTTTTCTTTCAAAAAACAGTTGCATGTCTTCTTTGCTCAACCAAACTCCAAACGTAACTGGCTCAACACAAAGCAACCAGTGAATTTTAGAAATATCAATAAAATTGTCTCCGTTTTTTAAATAGGCTTTTTCCTGTAGCGGCTTATCAGTTGTTATGGTTAAATATTCTTTTAGCGCCAAACCGGGGAATAAAATTTTGCTGAAAATTTTCTTCATTTTTTTGTAAGATGTATCAATACAAAACCAAATTCAGGAAAAGAATCTTTACTGCAAAAATTGAAATAAGGCTTTGATGCTTTTTTAATTTGGTTCAGTGAGTGAGCGTAAACAATTTGCCTGTTAGTTTTATGTGAAACGTACAACTTAATTGGTTTTTGAAATACAAATGATCTCATCATATTCACCAATTTTTTAAGCCGGTTTTTTTGAAAATCTTTGTCCAGCATCAATGCAACTAAATCACCACTTGCGTTTAAGAGCATGGCAAGATTTTTAAACAATAATTCAATCTCTGAAATATTATTAATGACAGCAAAATTTGAAAGAATACCGTTTAATTTTTCCGAAGTTGGAGGATTATCGTTCCATGTTTTAAAATCAGTTTTAGAACTATCGAGAAAAATAATGTGCGGATTATGTAAAATAGCATTGTTATAATTTATTGCCTGTTGCCGCATTCCCGAAGAAGGTTCACAAAATAAAATTTTATATCCATTTTCTGAGAGCCAAGTCAAATCCAGCCCGGTGCCTCCGCCAAAATCCATTATCCATCCGGGTTTTACCACTCTGCAAAAATTTTCCGCAACTTTTTGTCTTATTATTTTGTTTGATTGTTCATGTTCTAAAATGGCGTCATAGGTTTGCGCAATCGAATTATAGAACACAATATTTTCGTCGGGGAAATTTTTTACTTTATCATTTTTGCCGGGCATATTATTAGTAATAATTTTTTTAATCTTCAAAGTAAAACTTTAAAGATTATTCTAAACCGATTTTGTAAAAGTTATTATTCGCTCTTTCAATTAAGAATACATTTAAGTAAACTTGCTGATTAAATTATTGAATGAATATTCCTGCAAAGCCGTGGACGAAAACAAATCCTCCAAAAAAAATTCTCGCCATTCGGTTGCAGGCAATGGGTGATGTATTAATTACGCTTCCCTATTTGCAGCACTTGCGTAAGTCTTTACCGCAATCAACACAAATTGATCTTCTAACAAGGGAAGAAACAGAAAGCATTCCCAAAAATATTGTGCTGTTTGATAAGGTGTTTTCAATTCGCGGCGAAAGAAACTTCAGAAAGCAACTGTTTTATGCATTTCTTTTATTGCCAAAATTATTATTGCACCGATATGATGTTGTTATAGACCTTCAAAATAATCCTGTCAGTGAAATTGTAAGAAAGGTTTCAATGCCAAAGGCATGGTCAGTATTCGACAAATTTTCGCCAATTGCTGCAGGCGAACGAACAAGATTAACAATTGAAGCAATTGGATTTAAAATAAAAGCTGCAGGAAATTTTTATTTAAAAGATCCGCAACAAGGATTAAAAATTTTAAAAGCAAATGGATGGAAGGAAACGGCTGAATTAATAGCGATAAATCCTGCCGGCGCTTTTACAACAAGAAGCTGGAGCAGGGAAAATTATATTGCATTCGCAAAATTGTGGCTTGCTAAATTTCCCGATGCAAAAATTTTAATGATGGGCACATCATTCATTGCTGCGAAAGCAGCGTTCATGAAAAATGAGTTGCAGGAAAGATTAATTAACATAGTTGGATTAACAACGCCTGCAGAAGCATTCGCCATTATGCAGCGTGTAAAATTTATGTTGTCGGAAGATTCAGGTTTAATGCACATGGCATGGATTTCAGGTGTACCAACATTAGCGATGTTTGGTTCTACAAGAAGCGATTGGTCGAAGCCATTGGGTGAACATACTTTTTTTCTTGATTCATCAGACCTGCCCTGCGGTAATTGTATGTTACAAGTTTGCAAGTTTAATGATGTACGTTGTTTAACAAGATATACGCCTGAAAAAATTTTTCAGCATGCGCTTGAACTTGTTCAAAAATCAGAAGTCATGCGTTATCAAAACAACTTATCGCTATTAAAATAATTTCATCATTTCCTTTGCGCTATCATCCATTGAGTAAGCCAAAACAGAAGTATAAGCAGTAAGCGGATTATTCAGAAGATGCAAGGTTTTTTGTATCATTTCATCTTTCGATGTAACAATTTGCCAATGGTCAATTGAATGTTGCATGGGTTTTATAAAACTTATTACATGTGCGCCGGCATACAACGCTTCCAGGCAAACGGTGCTAAAACCTTCATATAAAGATGTGTGTAAGAATATTTTTGACTGCTGCATTAATTGTAATACTTCGTTATGCCTTTTCTCTCCTGCTAATACAATATTTTTCTCAAGATTGTATTGACGAATAAGTTCTTCTAATTTTTTTTCTTCGGGTCCTTTTCCGCAAAGAACAACATTTATATTCGGCAACAATTTTTTTATTTCAAAAACAACTTCTATGAAAGTGTTATACTGCTTTAATGAGATTAACGAACCTGCACCCATTATATCAACTTTTTTTATAGCGCCAGTTGCAGGAAAACTTTTTGTATCAACTCCATTTGGAATTATATGCGTCGGTTTTATTTTATGACTTTTAAAAAAGGTTTCAGACAGAAAATCAGACATTGCGATTAATTCATCTGGCTTTGGTTTTATCCATCTAACGTAAAGGTTATTTCTTTTTGCATCTTGCCCTAATATCCATATTAAATGTTTGAGATGATTTCTCTTTGAAAAAATTTTTCCAATGAACGCACATTGGCCACACCAAAAACTGAGCAGGCCAATAACATTATTTTGCTTGTTGATTTTTTTCAAAGTTCTATAAATGCGTAACCATAAAAATAATCGGGCAATCTTTTTTCGTTTGAATCCGTTAAAACTAATTATGGTATTACTAAACCACTTATATTTTTTTTCAAAGAATGGATAATCAAAAGCAAGAATAATAATTTTAAGAGAAGGGAAATTTTCATTCAGGGATTTTATAAAAACCTGTTGCGGAGGTAAACATGTAGTGTCTTCTTCATCTTTTGCAAAACCCGGCGAAAGAATTACTAATGTTTTTGTTTGCTCCATAAAATTAAATGTACAATGTTCAGCCAAGTGTTATTACAGAATTGCAAAAAGATAAACTTTGCGGGTTATGCGTAATAAGTATTACCATTTTCCCATGCTTTGTTATCTCTTTAAAATAACGCAGCATACTTAACTCAGATGTTTCATCCAGTTCATTAAAAGGCTCATCTAAAAAAATAACTGGTGCATTTTTATATAAAGCTCTCGCAATTGCAATTCTTTGTTTTTGTCCGCCGCTGATATTTTTTCCGTCTGCAGCAATGATTGTATTAACGCCGTCTTTTAGCTCTTTTAACCAATCCTTCATGCCTGTTACTTTAATAATCTCATTTAATTTTTGTTTGTCATAATTACTTTCAAAAAGAACAATATTGTTCAAAATTGAATCGTGCAGCAAAAAACTTGTTTGTTTTACATAAGCAATTTGCGGCCAGAATTTCTTTATTTCATCGGCATTTATTATTTCATCATTTAATAAAATATTTCCTGATTGCGGCGATAAAAAACCAAGTATCAGGTCAATCAATGTTGTTTTGCCTTTGCCTGAAGCACCTTTAATACCAATGAAATTTCCATTTAAAATAGTGCAGTTAAAATCACTTAAAACGACATTGTTTTTATAGGAAAAATATATGTTTTGAAGTTCTATCTTTTCAATATTTGTAGATGTGATTGTTTGTTTATTTTTTTTATTGATCGCTGCCTTTTTAAATTCATTAATTGTAAAAGAATATGTTTTTAGCTGGCTTGTATAATTAATAATTTTTGATATGCCCGGAATAATTTTATAAGCAGCAGCAATAAAAGCGCCCAGCATAAATATGCTGTTATTATCACTCACACTTTGCAAATTGATTATAATAATAAAAATAAAAAGGCCTAACACAGCAAATGTTTCAAAAAAACGCGCAGGCATTTGTTGGGTTACTTGCATATCAGCAACAAACCGGCTTAAAATAAACTGACTTTTTTCATAGCGCTGCGTAAAAAATTCATTCTTATCATAGATATTACTTTCAACAAAACCGGATATAGATTCATTTAAATATTGCAATAAAATTTCGTTGGACGATTTTATATTTTCTCTTGTGTTTTTTAACCTGTTTTTTGTAATGAATGAAAGTATAATAACAGCCGGCAAAAGAATTAATGAAACGATCAGCAAAACTTTTGCATTATAAAAAGCCAGCGCCAGTATTGTGATAATGATCAAAATAATTTCATTAATAATTTGCTGAATGCTGCTTAAAACGTATTGCGCAAACTCCTGCGCCTGGAAACAAATTTGCCGCATCCAAACGGAAGTATCAATGTTTACATAATCTTCATAACTGCCTTCAAAATAGAGCAGCAGGTTTTTTGTAGCCAGCCTTGTTGCAATGTCAGCAACATACCTTGCCTGGGCTTTAATAATAAAATAGCCAATAACATTTTTTATAACAAATACAATAATTAAGATCACCGCAGGTAGTAAAGAATGCATTTCAATATGCAGCCTTTGCAAAACAGGCTCTAACCAAGCCGGAGATTGGCCATTATAAATACCAAGCACAATAAAAACCAAAGCAATAGATGCAATGTCGGCAACACTTAAAGGCGTGTTTAAAAAAATAAGCGCAACAAATTTTCTTTTTTCAGAATGGCTGAGAATAATTTTTATATCAGCAATTACTTTCTTCAAATTGTGTGGCAGTTTTTAAAATGCGTGCAATATAATCTTAAGGTTATAAAATTTAATCGCATATCAAAAGTTGAGTCATAAAAAAATCCTGTAAATCTTTTAATCTAAAAAATCCCGGTTCACACAGTTACTTTGCACGATGGATACAATCTATACTTACCAATCTTTATACAATTTTACTTACTCCGTTTTTAAACATATGGGCTGCAGTGATGTTGATGCAACAACCGCAACAAAAGCTTTGCTTGCAGCAGATGTTCGTGGTATAGATAGTCATGGTGTGGCAAGATTAACAGGCTATGTGCGTTTGTGGGAAGCTCAACGAATTAACAGCAAACCAAACATCACTATTAAACATGAAACACCTTCTACTGCTGTTGTTGATGGTGATGCAGGATTAGGTTTAGTTGTTGCACCATATGCTATGCAACTTGCAATTGATAAAGCAGAGAAAGTTGGAACAGGTTGGGTAAGTGTTTGCAACAGCAATCATTTTGGAATTGCAGGTTATCATGCAATGATGGCATTAAAACACGATATGATTGGTATTGCAATGACGAATGCAAGTGCACTTGTTGCGCCAACATTTAGTATTGAAAGAATGCTTGGTACTAATCCAATTGCAGTTGCTATTCCGGCAGGTGATGAGCCGCCATTTGTTGCTGACTTTGCAACCACAACTGCAGCCAATGGCAAGCTTGAAATTTTACAAAGAAAAAATGAAGATGCACCAATTGGTTGGGTGCAAACTAAAAATGGCAATCCATCAACCAATGCAAATGAATTAAAACATAATGGCGCGTTGTTGCCGCTTGGCAGCGATCGGGAACATGGTTCGCATAAAGGTTATGCATTGGGCAGCATTGTTGATATTTTTTCTGCGGTGTTAAGTGGTGCAAGTTATGGCCCGTGGGCGCCCCCGTTTCCTGCGTATGTGCCCATGCCCGAAAATCAACCTGGCAAAGGTCTTGGTCATTTTTTTGGTGCCATGCGCAT
>JAFBAF010000304.1 GCA_019247895.1 Parafilimonas sp.
AATACAGTCAGCATAGAAGGCGTTTAATGAAAGAAGAAGTTGATGAGGAAGATATTGCTAAAAGTGTTGCAAAAGCAACAGGCATTCCCGTAACAAAGATGATGCAAAGTGATCGTGAAAAGTTGTTGCATCTTGAAGAACATTTGCATGAAAGAGTTGTTGGCCAGGAAGAAGCAATCATTGCAGTAGCTGATGCCATTCGCAGAAGTCGTGCTGGTTTGCAGGATCCAAAAAAACCAATCGGTTCATTTA
Organism: Parafilimonas sp.; assembly: GCA_019247895.1. Classification (GTDB taxonomy): domain Bacteria; phylum Bacteroidota; class Bacteroidia; order Chitinophagales; family Chitinophagaceae; genus Parafilimonas. The sequence goes on from JAFBAF010000304.1 coordinate 253, forward strand.
TATTTTTAGGTACAACCGGTGTTGGTAAAACAGAATTGGCAAAAGCGCTTGCTGAATATTTGTTTGATGATGAAAGCATGATGACGCGTATTGATATGAGCGAGTACCAGGAAAAACATACTGTATCACGCCTGGTTGGTGCGCCTCCGGGCTATGTTGGTTATGATGAAGGTGGACAATTAACAGAAGCAGTTCGTCGCAAACCTTATAGTGTTGTGTTGTTGGATGAAATTGAAAAAGCGCATCCTGATGTTTGGAATGTTTTATTGCAGGTATTAGATGATGGAAGATTAACTGATAATAAAGGCCGGGTTGTAAACTTCAAAAATACCATTATTATAATGACTTCAAACCTTGGAAGCAACCTAATACAAGAAGCTTTTGAAAATGTGAATGACAATAATATTGAAGAAGTTGAAGAAAAAGCAAAGATTGATGTAATGAATTTGCTGAGGCAAACAATTCGTCCTGAATTTTTAAATCGTGTAGATGAAATTATTATGTTTCATCCATTAATGAAAAAAGAGATCAGGAACATTGTAAGCATACAGTTGAATCAATTAAAATCTTTGCTTGAACAAAGCCATATTCATCTTGAATTCAGTGATTACTTAATTGATCATTTAACTGACAATGGTTTCGATCCTCAGTTTGGCGCAAGGCCGTTAAAACGTTTTATACAAAAACAAATCGTGAACCAGCTAAGTAGAAAAATACTGGCTGGCGATATAGATAAATCTCATCCTGTGTTGGTTGACGTATTTGACAATGTGGTTGTATTTAGAAATGAAGTTCCTGAAAAAGTTAAGTAATTCGCATTATGTAAATAAAAATCTCATTTAAAAAAATGGGATTTTTTTTGTGATACACTGTTATATTTGAACAAATCAAAATAATTAACGTGGACACCTCAGGATTTTTCGAAACTTTTTTTAACAATGCCAAATACAATGGCATTTTAATAATTGACACCGAAGGAACTATTATAAATATTAATGAAGCTTTTCATTTACGTTTTGGCTACCAGAAGGAGGATTTGACAGGAAAAAATTTTTCCGTTTTGTTTACTGAGCATGACAGGAAGATCAAAAAACCCGAGGACGAGTTACACAATGTTTTAGTAGAGGGTTCGGCTAATGATGAAAATTACTTATTACACAAAGATGGAAATAAACTTTGGGTAACAGGTGAATCTGTGCTCATAAAAAATGATGACAATAGTAAGTATATCGTAAAAGTTGTACATAACATTCATGCACAAAAACAATTAGAAAGATTTCTTCTGCAATCCCATGACTTTATTGATTCCATTTTTGATTCGATTACAGAATCTGCCTTGTTAATGCTTGATGGCAGTCTTAAAGTTTTAAAAGCAAATCGCGCTTTTATTAAAATGTTTAACCTGGAGCAACAGCCGACGGAAGGAAGCCGGTTAGCAGAAATTGAAAATGATTTTTGGAAACGGGCGGATGTAAAACAGGAGCTTGTAAGTTTTCTTACCAATAATAATAACAAGGTGAGAATGTTTAAACTGGAAGAAGCTAATGGTGCCGTGCAAACTATCGCTTTGCATGGAAAAATCTTGGAAGGTACACAGGCAATAGAAAAAAAATTACTTATTATGATTACAGTTTGATCTTTATTATATAAGTAATTGAACAATAAAAATGCCCGCAAACACGGGCATTTTTATTGTTACTATCATCTTACTTCCGTTAAACAAACCGGTTGATGAGATTTTCAAAATATTCCTGCTTGCCGCTAATTATTTTTGGTTCACCATTATCAATTGCATATTGTCTCAAATCTTCCAACGATAATTTTCCATTTTCAAAATCTTTTCCCGTGCCGCTATCATAAGAAGCATATCTTTCTTTACGCAACTGTGAATATTCACCATGCTGCAAAATGTTATCAGCAATAATTAAAGCTCTTGCAAAATTGTCCATACCACCAATATGTGCGTGAAACAGGTCGGCAGCATCAGTTGAGTTGCGGCGAATTTTCGCATCGAAATTTATTCCACCACCGGCAAAACCACCAGCTTCAAGAATTATCAG
>JAFBAF010000265.1 GCA_019247895.1 Parafilimonas sp.
ACATGTTAACAGAACAAAAACTTCAATCATTTAAATCCTTCATACAGCAATCATCAAGAGATGAGATTATTTGGATGAGTGGTTTTCTTGCCGGCTTGTCTGAAAAAGATAGTACGACAACAAATCCACCTGTTATTGAAACAAATGTTGTAACAGAAAAATTGGTTATTTCTGTATTATATGGAACTGAAACAGGCAATTCAAAAAAAGTCTCATCAAAACTTGCAGCCGCTTTAAAAAGCAAACAGCATAAAGTAAGTGTAGCAGCGCTTGATCAATATGGTATATCAAATCTTGAAAAAGAAAATCTTGTATTTATTATAATGAGTACTCATGGCGATGGCGAGCCGCCACTTGCCGCAAAAAAGTTTTATGACCATTTACATGCAAAGCAACATGATCTTACAAATTTAAAGTATGCAGTGCTGGCTTTGGGTGATAGTTCATATCCATTGTTTTGCAAAGCTGGTGAAGATGTAGATATACGCTTGCATGCTTTAGGTGCAAGGCAAGTTTTGCCTTTGGAAAAAGCTGATACAGATTTTTATGCAGTATCAGAAGCATGGATAAATAATGTGCTCGATAATTTGCCAACGTCAGCTAAAACTACTCCTCTAATTACACATAAGCCTGCAACAAAAACCGGCAAACAATATTATAAAGGTGTGGTTACAAAACACATAAATTTAAATGACAAAGGTTCTTCGAAAGAAACATGGCATATTGAAATAAGCAGCAATGAAGGAATCTATTATTTGCCGGGCGATGCGTTAGGTATCGTACCGTATAATTCCGATGAAGACGTGAATGAAATTATTCACCTGTTGTTTGCAAATAAAAATCAAACTGTTGAATACAAAAATGAGCCGTATAATTTATTCGAGCTTTTAAAATATAAGCTTAGCATTTTGTATTTGCCTTTGCGTATTGTTGAAAAATATGCAGCACTCGTTCAAACCGAATTGCCTTCAATGCGGCTTGATCTGAAAAACATTTTGTCGTTGTATCCTTTCAACAAAAGCATTTCAGTTGAGCAATTAATCAATATTCTTGAACCGATCACACCCAGATTATATTCTATTTCATCATCACCTTCCGCGCATGGCAATAATCAAATTCACATCACGGTTGCCCGTGATAAATTTTTCGTGAATGAAAAAACAAAATATGGTTTTTGCAGCAGTCATTTTGCAGGCTTGAATGAAGGAGATGAAATACTATTTTACATCAATACAAATAACAATTTCCGGTTGCCGCAACATCACCAGGATATTATTATGATTGGTCCGGGCACAGGCATTGCACCTTTCCGTTCGTTCCTTTTTCACAGGGATAATGAAGGTGCTTCAGGAAGAAACTGGTTGTTTTTTGGCGAGCAACATTTTGAAACGGATTTTTTATATCAAAGCGAATTGCTTTCGTTATTTGATACAGGTTCGCTAACAAAGATCAATACCGCCTTCTCAAGAGATCAGAAAGAAAAATTGTATGTGCAGCATCGCATGTTGCAACAATCAAAGGAATTATTTAAATGGATTGAGAACGGAGCATACGTTTATGTATGCGGCTGCAAAAACACAATGGCAAAAGATGTTGAAGAAACTCTGATCAATATTATTATTGAAGAAGGAAAGTTTGACAGACGTGAAGCAGAAGATTACTTAAACAGGTTAGATGAAGAAGGAAGATATGCGAAAGACGTTTATTAAAAAAAACCTCACCTAAATCCTCTCCAAAGGAGAGGACCTTTTGAGACCAAAATAATTTGAAATTTTTATATTAACTCATCCTTCCTGCCCCTCTCCTTTGGAGAGGGGTTGGGGTGAGGTCAAACAAAGAACAATGGCAGAATCAATAGTTGAAAAAATAAAAAAAGCAAGCAAAGGATTACGAGGCACTTTAAAAGAAAGTTTATCGGATGAACATACAGGCGCAATACGTGAAAGCGACCAGGCATTGATAAAATTTCATGGTATGTATATGCAGGATGATCGTGACCGGAGAGACGAACGTGCTGAAAAAAAACTGGAAAGAGCTTTTTCTTACATGATCCGCTTGCGTTTACCCGGCGGCTTATTGAATGCGCAGCAATGGCGGGCTTTGCATGAAGTAAGTGAAGAATATTCAAGCCCGGTAATTAAGATTACTACAAGACAAACAATACAGTTGCATGGTATTTTAAAACATAACATCAAACCAACGATTAAAGATTTTGATACAGTTAAGTTGGATAGTATTGCGGCATGCGGCGATGTAAACAGAAACGTTATTGTAAGCGCTCATCCACGCTTTAGCGCAATACATGAACAAATTTTTTTGTACGCTGAAAAACTCAGCAAATTGTTATTACCAAAAACAAATGCTTATTATGAAATATGGCTTGATAAAACAAAAATATCTGCTGAGGAAGAAAAAGATGAATTGTACCAGGATAGATATTTTCCAAGGAAATTTAAAATAGCCATTGCCATTCCGCCGTATAATGATGTGGATGTTTTTACAAATGATGTTGGCATTGTTGCGATCATTGAAAATAATGAGTTGATCGGTTTTAATGTTGCTGCCGGTGGTGGCATGGGAATGACACATGGTAATGCTGCGACGTATCCGCAGTTAGCAACCGTTTTAGGTTTTGTAAAGAAAGATGATCTTTTAAAAGTGGTATATGAAATAGCAACTACGCAAAGAGATTTTGGCAACAGGGAAGACAGGAAATTGGCAAGATTAAAATACACAATTGATCGTTTAGGTATTGATGCATTTAAAAAAGAAGTTGAAGCAAGAAGCGGCATATCATTTCAGCCTGAAAAAAAATATGAGTTAACCATTCGGCATGATGAATATGGCTGGCATCAAAATCATGAAGGATTATTTTATTACACCGCTTTTGTTGAAACTGGAAGAGTATGTGATGATGAAAATGTTCAATTTAAAAAGGCATTTTATGAAATAGCAAGATCAGGTAAGGCACAATTTAGATTTACATGCAATCAAAATATAATTGTCAGCGATATAAAGCCTGGTGACAAATACGAAATCGAAGCGATCTTAAAAAAATATGGTGTAATCAAAACTACTGAAGCAGCTTCAAAGGTTAGAAGAAATGCAGTTGCCTGTGTTGCTTTGAACACTTGCCCGCTGGCATTGGCGGAAGCGCAGCGTTATCTTCCATCATTGATTGATAAAATAGAAATTCTTTTAAATAAATACAGGTTGAATGATGAAGAACTAAGCATACGTATGACCGGTTGCCCTAACGGTTGTGGCAGGCCTTATGCTGCGGAAATTGGCTTTGTTGGAACTGCCTATGGAAAATATAACGTGTATTTAGGAGCAGATGCGTTGGGCAAGAGGTTAAATAAAATTTATAAAGAAAATTTAGATGAAGCAGAAATATTAAGCAGCCTTGATAAACTCTTTAAAGATTTTTCTGCTGATAAAAATGCCAACGAGCCTTTTGGTGATTACGTTTTAAGAAAACAAATTGTTTAAAATATCATTAGCATGAACCAAAATAATCTTTTCCCGGTTTTTCTTAAGCTTGAAGAATTAAGACTATTAATTATTGGCGCAGGTGAAGTGGGTTATGAAAAACTGCAAACAGTACTTGGTAATTCTCCTGATACAAGAATAAGAATTGTTGCTAATTATTTTAAACCTGAAGTTGAAGAGTTAGTATTTCAATATCCGAATGTGCAATTAATTTTTGCCGATTATAAACCTGTATTTTTAGATCAATGCGACCTGGTTATTGCGGCTGTAAATAATATTGAATTGGCTGAACAAATTCGTAATGACGCTAAACAAAAAGGCAAGCTTATTAATGCTGCTGATAAACCAGCATTGTGTGATTTTTATTTAGGTTCTGTTGTTACAAAAGGTAATATTAAGATCGCTATTTCTACTAATGGCAAATCACCAACATTAGCAAGAAGATTAAAAGAATTTTTTAAAGAAGTATTACCTGATGAAATTGAAACAACGATATCAAATCTTCATGCGATCAGGAATAATATTACAACAGGCTTGAAAGAACGCATAAAAAAGCTGAATGAAATAACAGCTTCGCTGGCCGGGCATTGATGCAATAGGTTTATGCAGTATAGATAGTAAAGCTTATATTTATAAACAAAACGATTCTTAACTGCATTCATCTAAAACCTATAACATGAAAAAATTTACACTCTGCCTGCCAGTTGCAATATTTTTTGCAACAATATTTAATTGCACACAGGCGCAAAAAATTTACACCGCAAAACAAAATGTTGCCGCATATGCTGCAAAACTTTCAAGCAATGAAACTGTAGTTAAACAAATGGTTCATGAAGAATTTATGAGCCATAAAGAGATTACTGTTATTGATTTTACAAACACTGCCACCAAAGAATCTCCATCATACAAATCTTCGCTTCAAAAATTTTTAAAGTCAGAAGCTATTTTCAGCATTAATAACGCAACGGAATTTGTAAATACCATACAAACAAAACCAACTGCGCTTACAGTTATCCTGCCTTATAAAAATAAAACGCTTATGCTCGATGTTGTTACTGCAGATATTTTTACAAGCGATTTTAAAGTTTATACAGATAAAGCACCTGGAGGTTTGCCACAACAAACAAGTGCCTTTTACAGAGGTGTTGTAAGAGGTACTAATGCATCCGCAAGTATCAGTTTTTTTGCAGATCAAATTGAAGGTTATATAACATTAGATCAATCAACCTCGATAGAAATTACAAAAATTACTGGCATGAATGCAACAAACCAGCATGTTGTTTATGATGATGCTGATTTATTGGTAAAAGGAACAGCGCATTATTGTAATGTATTAAACCCGCCGGCTGCAGAAATGCAAAAGCAACTTAATCCCAATACTAATAAAACAACAGCAACAGAATTTCCATGCGTTACTAATTATTGGGAAACGGCTTACAGTGTTTACCAAAACTTTGGTACCACAACAAAAGTATCTGCTTTCATTACATCGCTTTTTAATGTATACGCCACGCTTTATGCCAATGAAAAGATCAGCATGAAATTGAATGCAAGTTTTATATGGACGACACAAGACCCATATAACGATGATCTGAGTACTTTCTCCAATAATCGAAAGAATTTCGGCGCTAATACGGCAGTGCTTTTAAGCAATGCGGCGCTTGGTGGTGTAGCATGGCTGAATACAATTTGTCAAACTTCAGATACTTATCGTCATGCTTATTGCGGTAGTATAGCAAGGTATGAAACTGTTCTGCCGATCACTTCTTATAGCTGGCCGGTGATGGTTACTTGTCATGAAGTTGGCCACAATCTTGGAAGCCCTCACACACATGCCTGCGCATGGAATGGCAACAACACTGCTATTGACGGTTGCGGTCCTGCTGCGGGTTATAGTGAAGGTTGCAACGGACCTATTCCAAAAACCGGCGGAACTGTAATGAGCTACTGCCATCTTGTTTCCGTTGGAATAAATTTAAATAAAGGATTTGGCCAGCAACCGGGCGATCTTATACGAAGTGTAATTGCAAGCTGCATTACACAAACTTGCCCCAGAATAACTAAAAAGTGTAATGCACCTGCTCATTTAATAACAAGCCAAATCACTGCCACTTCAGCATTTGTAAACTGGGGCGATGTAAAAGGAGCCGCCTATTATTATATTTATTTAAGCAGCGATGGCGGCAGTACATTTACGCTTGTTGCCGACAATTTATATGTATCATCATTCAAGCTAAAAAACTTAACCGCCAATCATAATTATATATGTGATGTTTGGGTATCGTGCGGAAATGGTACTTACAATATGTCTGAAACAACGTTTACAACATCTGCATCATTTGCAGAAAATAATGTAACTGATATAGCAAATGTTTTCAGCATTATGCCAAACCCTGTTCATAATAACCAATTCACTGTATCATTAATGAAAGGTTATGAAAATGCTTTTGTAGAAGTGATAAACAGCAATAACCAGGTAGTTTATCAAAGCCGCGGTAGCAATGCGCTGCGAACTTTTGCTGCTCCGCCAACGAAAGGATTATATTATATCCGGGTAACAGTAAATAATCAGATTACAACAGAAAAGTTTCTTGTTGAATAAATTGTTTAGTAAATAAAATCCATTGCATAAAGCGATGGATTTTATTATAACAAAAAGGTTTTGAACCAATTTATTAAATCAATAGAATTCAAATCCTTAACAAATATTTCTTTTTTATCAATTGAAACACTTCATTAATTTAGGCTAACCAATTCGCAAATTCAAAAAATTCCCTTCATTATATGGAAGCTCATTGTAGAATCGCGGTTGTTAATCGCACGGCAATTTTATTGTTATTAATTTTTCTTTTTTCCTGTGATAACAAACCGAGGCTTGTTGACATTGATCCTGCATTCAGCCAATATATTGACGCTTACACTTCAGGTGTTGTATCGAAGAAAAATACGATCAGAATTCAACTCGCTTCAGATGTTTCAACAACGCATACAGTAAATGAAGAACTAAAAGATAAGCTGTTTTCTTTTTCACCTGCGGTTGATGGAAAAGCATATTGGGTTGATGAAAGAACAATTGAATTCAAACCAGACAATGACCTTAAGCCTGATCAATTGTATGAAGTAAATTTCAAATTAGGCGATGTTGTGAAAGTGCCGTCAAAGTTTGATGAATTTAAGTTCAATGTTCAGATTGTAAAACCGTCTTTTGAAGTAATTGAAAATGGTTTGCGCAGTAACAATAAAACTGCAATGAACTTAAGCGGAAAAATTTTAACTGCAGATATTGAACAATCTGCATCAATAGAAGATTTATTAACGGCGACTATTAACGGCAAAGTATTTCCAATTGTTTGGCAACACAATGAATCAGCGAAAGAACATCAGTTTGTCATCAACAATATTCCGCGTACAAACAATGCACAAAAATTAATGTTGCAATGGAAAGGTGATGCAATCAACAGCACACAAAATGGTAACGAAGAAATCGATGTACCTGCATTGGGCGA
>JAFBAF010000061.1 GCA_019247895.1 Parafilimonas sp.
GATGAAAATTATTTCCTGAAATTTTACAAAAGATTGCAGGGCCTCTCCTATCAGCAACAATATAATATTTCTCAAAATATAAAAGGCAATACATTATTATCAGGCGCAATCGCCAAAGGAAAATTTGCACGCAATGTTTTCCAGGGACAGGAAGGAAATCAAGGTCCATATAAATTACAAGGCAACAACAACGAACTATTTTTTATTGTGCTGGCAGGAACTGAAAAAGTTTTTTTAAACGGCGTGCAGGTGCAACGCGGCGATGACCAGGATTATGTTATTAATTATAATACGGCTGAAATTGTTTTCACGCCAAGGCAAATGATAACAAAGGACACACGCATACAAGTTGAGTTTGAATATGCAGACCGGAGTTATTTAAACTCAATGCTGTACATTAACAATGATTTTCAGTTTGGAAAAAGGTTTACGGTTAATGTTTCTGCATACAGTAATGTTGATGCAAAGAACTCTCCTATTGATCAAACACTGGATAATCAGCAAAAACAATTTTTAGCCAATTTGGGTGACAGTATTCAAAATGCGTTTTATCCAATTGCAGGCATTGATACTTTTTCAACCAGTAAAATTTTATATAAAAAAATCGATACGGTTGTAAACGGCATTCATGATTCAATATTTGTGTATTCAACAAATGCTGACAGCGCTAAATATGATTTAAACTTTGTTGAAGTTGGAACGAACAAAGGAAATTATGTTCCGTTATTTAACGCAGCAAACGGGAATGTTTACCAATGGATAGCGCCGGCAAACGGAATACCACAAGGCAACTTTGAAGCGGCAGCATTTTTAGTTACTCCGAAAAAACAACAGGTTGTAAGCACTGGTTTTACCTGGCAAATTGATAATAAAACTTTACTAAAAACAGAATTTGCTTTCAGCGATTATGATGCTAATACTTTTTCAGCAAAAGATAAAAGCAACAATATTGGTTATGCATCAAAGTTTGATTTAACGCGAACAACATCGTGGAAAACAAAGAAGAAAACTTTATACTTAAACGCAAATGCAGATTATGAATGGGTTGATAAAAATTTTCAACCTGTTGAACGTTTGCGGGATCCTGAATTTACACGTGACTGGGGCTTGCCTATATTAACCGAAGCTGCAACAGAAAAATTACCAACGCTAACATTAGAATTAAAAGACGACAAAGAAAACGATGTGTTGTATCGCTTTTCAAGTTATATAAGAAGTGATGGTTTTACAGGAATCAGGAATGAAATTGCTAATCATCAATTCATAAAGAAGTTTGAGTTAACAGATGCGATTAGTTTAACTAATAACGCCACGCCAACAGATAAAGGCTTTTTTCTGCGCCCAAATATTGACCTGCATAAAACATTTGCCTCATTAAAAAATTATACAATTGGTGCAAGCTATTATCTTGAACACAATGAACAAAGAAATGAATTTGCAGATACGGTTACGCCATTAAGTTATGCATTCGAAACATTTACAGCGTATATAAAATCCAACGAACAAAAAGCAAATCACTGGAGCTTTAATTATTTCACAAGAACAGACGAATTGCCGTCATATAAATCTTTAGTGCAAACAAGCAAAAGCAATAATTATAATTTACAGGCGGAATTATTTCAAAACAAACATCACCAATTCAGAGTTAATGCAACTTACCGGCAACTCTATGTTTATGATGAGCTTTTATTTCCGCAAACACCAGATAATAGTTTATTAGGCCGGGCAGAATATTTTGTGAATGAATGGAAAGGCTTTTTAACCGGCAATGCGTTGTATGAAATTGGCAGTGGCCAGGAACAAAAAAGAAGTTTTTCTTATGTTGAAGTTCCGGCGGGAACAGGTCAATATGCATGGATTGATTATAACAATGATGGCATTCAGCAGTTGAATGAATTTGAGTTAGCGGCATTTCCGGATGAAGCAAAATTCATTCGCATTTATACGCCAACCAATGAATATATAAAAGCAAATTATACGCAACTTAATTATGCGATCACGTTAAATCCAAGAGTGTTTTTAAAAACAACGAATGGTTCATCATTTAATAAATTTATTACGCGATTTGTGTTGCAATCAGCTTTACAAACTTATAAGAAACAGCAATCAAACGGAGCGCCTGCGTATCTTCCAACAAAAGGAAATATCGCCGACACAAGTTTGATAAACCTTAATCATACATACAGCAACACCATATCCTTTAATCGTTACAGCACAGCATGGGGGGTTGATTTTAGTAATATAACCAGCTATAATAAATCTTTGCTTACCTATGGCTTTGAAACAACGCAACAAAATTTCTGGACATTAAAAGGTCGTGTAAACATCACAAAAAATTATACACTGCAATTTGAGCAGCGTTATTTAAAAAACAGTTTAAACACACCATCTTTTGCCAACAGGAATTATATCATTCGAACGTTTTCATCAACACCGCAATTTATTTATACATCGTCTACAAAATTTCGGGTTGAAACATATTATCAGTACCAGCTTAAAAAAAATGCAATACAATTTGGAGGAGAAAAAGCGACGTTTAATTCTTTAAATATTAATACAAAGTATAACACCATTTCCAACATGAGCTTAATGGCAGGTTTTCAATTCAGCAATATCAATTTTAAAGGCGTTGATAATACAACGGTAAGTTATATTATGCTCGAAGGTTTGTTACCAGGCAAAAATTTATTATGGAATATCAATCTTACAAAACGGCTTATTAATAATCTTGAAATTAATATTGAATATGAAGGCCGCAAACCTGCAGGCACAAGAATTATTAATACAGGAACTATGAGTATAAGAGCGTTGCTGTAAGCGGCCTATCCCTAAATCTCTTTACTAAAGAAAGATACCTATAACACAAAAAATAAGCAACAAGATAAAATTACTTGCGACTAAAAAGTCCTTCCCTTTTGGGAAGGATTTAGGATGGGCGCTAAGCACTATAAAACGTAAACTTCCCTTTAAACTCTTTCAGCTCATCTTCCAAACTGCTTTCATGCAGTGAAATATAATTTAATAAAGGAGATTGTCTTTCCACCTGCAAGTTATGACCCGTATAATTTTGATTAATAAAAAATGATTCAAGATCTGGATAAATGTTTTTCATTACTTCAACAATGTCCAATATACTAAGCGTTTTATCTGTAAGATTATAAGTGCCGGCGGGAATTTCAGTAGTCAATAATTTTGAAAGCACATCTGTTGTTTTATCAATATGAATAAACGAACGATGCTGGCTGCCTGCACCGTTTACTGTAATGCGATTAGTAAAATGTGCATCAAACATAAAACGGTTTATTACCGCATCAAAGCGCATGCTTTTACTGTAACCATAAACGTTACCCAAACGAATAATGATAGTTTTAATTTTATCTGAAACACGTTGCACATGTCGTTCTGCACGCAGTTTTGAAATAGAGTAAAAACTATCGGGCTGCGGTAAAGAATTTTCATTCACGGCTTCTGTTGTATTACCGTACACACCGGTACTGCTTAAAAAAATCAATTGCTTTACATTACTTTCTTCCAAAGCATAAGTAAGTTCTGCTGTTCCCCAATGATTAGTTTGTTCATAAATATGACCATCGGTATTGGCAAACGGTGTTGTAACTTTTGCAGCTAAATGAAAAACAACATCAATATTTTTTAAAACATTGCGCAGCTTTCTTGAATCCAAAATTTCGCCTTGTATAAACTTAACTTTTGGTGAAGCCACTTTATGCCCGATAAATAAATTGTAGTTGCCGCGACTTAAATTATCATACACAACAATGCTATTTACATCACTCATTTCGCCAAGTGTATAAATTAATTCTGTTCCTATATAGCCGGCGCCGCCGGTTATTAATATGTTCATTTTTAATTCTGGTTGGTGGAGTTTTGTTATTTAAAAATTTATTTTACTACAAGATCAGTGTTTAAGCCGCATTCAGTTTTCTTTAAACCAAACCAGCGGCCATCTCTCGAATCCATATTTAAATCGAATTTGCGTGTGCATGGTTCACAGCCAATGCTGAAATAACCTTTATCTTCCAGAGGATGATGCGGAATACTATGTTCACGCAAATAATCATAGATCATTTTGCTATTCCAGTCGAGCATTGGATGAAAACGAATTGTTCCGAGTTTTGCTTTTTCTTCTATCTTAAAGTTCTTACGCACTTCGCCCTGGTCTGCACGCACACCGTTTATCCAAACATCATATTGTGCTAAAATTGGCTCCAGCGGAACAACTTTGTTTAAATGACAACACAGGTCGGGATCGCTTGCAAATAATAATCTTCCATTGCTATCACGCTGGTTATTCTTTGCAGTGGAAGAATATACATTGATAACATTCAAGCCAAACAATTTTGCTATTTCATCTCTGTGTCTTAATGTTTCAGGAAAGTGGTAACCTGTATGAATGAAGTAAACAGGTATGCTGTTATCAATCTTACTTAAAATATGCAACAGCACAGTACTGTGTGTTTGAAAAGATGAAGTGGTAAACAACTTTAAGCCAAGCTGTTTATACACTTTTATCTTGTCGGTAATTTGCTCAACTGTCATAGTTACAATTTAAAATTTTCATTGATGAAGAAACATAAAATAAAAAAGCCCTCTTTTTAAGAAGGCTATATTTTATTGATTATTTATTTAATTATTATAATATAGTTTCCTTCTTTTGAAGAATTAGGTTACACATACAACAACAAATTGAAGAAGGATTATACATTGCTTGCTTTGAAAAGCAAATATAAAAGTTATTATTAAATGATAAGTTATAAACTTGAGTAAGTAAATAGCGGTTGAACATATTTATTATTTTAAAGCTAATAAGTTTACCATTTCCGCCCACTTGAAAGCTGTAGCTACTCCAACATTTTCACCGCCTGCATTTATATGGATAACACAACCTTGCTGGGAATGTTCTATATATGCGATATATTTTGTAAAAATTGTAATTGTGGAATTATCTATTGTGGTAACTGTTATTACTTCTTTCATATTATTAAAATGAAAACGCGGCAATGTTGCAGCCTCAAATTTACTGATAACTTATACTTTATTTGCCTCGCAGTGGTCTCACTAATCAGCCTGGTTGCCTTAAGCGCCGGCTGGTTTACAACAACAACGAAGCAAGTATATAATCAGCGAATAAAATAAGAATGCAACTTACCACAACGGCAGTTGTACTGGCACGGCCAATCTCAAAAGAGCCGCCTTTTACAAAATAGCCAAAGTAAGCGCCTATGCTGCTAATTATAAACGAATATGTATAGGCTTTATACATTGCAAAAGCAATATCGTGTAAGTTTAAGTTTTGCCGCAAGCCAATATCAAAAGTTTGTGCTGAAAGAATGCCGGAAAGAGAACCGGCAGTGCGGCCACCCCAAATTGCTAAAGTGATAGATATAACAATGAGAGCTGGTATTACTAAAAATGCGCCAAGGATTTTTGGAGCAATTAAATAGTTGCGGGTATTTATACCCATAATTTCAATGGCGTCTATTTGTTCACTTACACGCATATTGCCAAGTTCACTTGCAATTTTACTGCCTACAACGCCTGCCAAAACAATACATGTAAGTGTTGGAGCAAGTTCAAGAATTATTGTGTCTCTTGTGATCTGTGAAATAGTTGCTTTGGGAATAAGCGGGCTTACTAACTGGTAAGCAGTTTGCACTGTTGTTACAGCGCCAAGAAACACAGATATAATTATAACAATAGGCAGAGAACCAATGCCGATTTCAGCAGCCTGGTGCATAAATTCTCTCCAATACATCTTAAAGTTTTCAGGCTTGGTAAACATGCCTTTCAACATCAAAAGATAACGGCCAATATTTGTAAGAAGTCTGCCAAACATACGAGGTGCAAATTAATTATAAGTAATTAAAAAATCGTACCGTATTTATTTCATCAGCCATCTATAAAAATCATCAAATTCTTCACGCCAGTACTTTTCATTATGCTGCCCTAACGGAAAAGTAACATACTGCAAATCGCAACAGTTCTTTTGTTTTACTATATTGAACATCTTCTGCATATCTTTTACCATTGTTACGCTTTCTTTTTCACCCGCATAAAAATATATACGAAAACTTTTTTGCCATTTTGCATCGGCAACATCAGTGTACAATTGTGGTGCAATCCAAAATGAGGGTGAGAAAATTCCTGCTGTGCCAAATACATCAGGATATTGAACCAATGCGTACATAGAAATCAACCCGCCCATGCTGCTGCCTGCAACAGCAGTATGTTTTGCATCTTTTATAGTTCGGTAATTGCTGTCAATATGCGGCTTTAAAGTCTGCACTATAAAATCTATATATTGCTTCCCTTCTCCTCTTCCGTATTTAGCATCATCATATGGATTATATTCATTTATGCGTTTCGTGCTGTCGTTATCAATTCCAACAACAATACATTCTTTATTTAATTGTCTTGAAAGCGTATCGAGACATTCGTCAACACCCCATTCTATATGAAACCCGGCAGTTTGTTCATTAAATAAATTTTGCCCGTCGTGCATATATAAAACCGGATAAGCTTTGCTTTTGGTTTGATTATACGAAGGCGGCAAATAAATCCAGATTCTCCTGTAACGATTTAACTGCGGTATAAAAAAAGCAGTGTCGATAATATGCACATTTACAGATGTTGTATTTGGTATAGGCTTATCAGGAAAATCATCTTTCCATCCGGCAATCGTAACTTCAATTGAGGTGTCGTTTTTTATATCCAGTATTCTGTTCTCTATCTCTTCACCTTTTGCAGTTGTTTCACCTTTCTCCCAACTGCCACGTGTGAATTTAAATTCAAATAAACCTGTGTCAATGTTATTAAAAACAATAATGCGCCTGCCGCCGGCAAATGGTTTTAGTTTAGAACTTATATCAGATGGTTTCCAGTCGTTAAAATTACCTGCGATATAAATATCATCTCTTGCTTTTGCACCAATAGCAGTTACTATAATTTTAACTGTGTATTGCGCATGTACAAAAGAGGCGCAAAAAATAAAATAGATAATTGCAGAAATATTTTTCATAAATAATTACTTCCGCAAATTAATCTAACTTCTTTTTGCATGTTGAATTTTAATAAATGCCTCAAATTCTTCCAAAGAAAAACTGCTGAGGTTCCGGTGTTTTGTTATGCCCGCTTTTTGAGCAGCCAGCACACCATATTTTACATCATTAAAACCACCGGCAGAATGTGCATCCGGATCAATTGATATTAAAACATTTTTTTCAATCGCATAATTAATATGTCGCCAGTCCATATCTAATCTTCGCGGATGCGCATTTAATTCAATCACCACGTTATGTACTGCGCAGGCATCAATTATTTTTCTATGATTAACAGGATAACCTGCACGGCTTAACAATAATCTTCCCGTGCAATGGCCCAATATTGAGGTGAAAGGGTTTTGAATGGCATTCAATAAACGCATCATTGCTTTTTCTTCATTCATTTTTAAATTAGAATGAACAGATGCAATTACAATATCAAATGTTGCCAGCACTTCGTTTGAATAATCCAAACTGCCATCATTTAAAATATCGCTTTCAATACTTTTAAAAATTTTAAATGGTTTTAATTTTTTATTCAATTCATCAATCTCTTCATGTTGCGCTTTTATTCTTTCTTCAGTTAAGCCATTTGCATAAAATGCGGTTTTTGAGTGATCGCTAATAACCAAAAATTGCAACCCTTTTTCAATAGCAGCCTTGGCCATTTCTTCAATCGGGTTGTTTCCGTCGCTCCATTTTGAATGACTGTGAATGATCGCTGTTATATCTTTTGGCTGAATAACATTTGGGAGTTGATTTAACTCAGCTTCTTTAATAACTGTTGCGGCCTCTCTTAAAAAGGGAGGAATAAACGGCAGGCTTGCTTCTTCAAAAATTTGTTTCTCATTATCATAAACACTTAAGCTTTTGAAAGCATAACTTTTATTCCATTCATTTAAAAACTCGCTGCTACATGAAGTTTGAAAAAGCTTTGTATGCAACCTGTCTGACGTAGTGTGATAAAAATTTAATTGAATATTTTCTTCCTTACCCTTATAAATTGATTCTTCTGCATCAATCTTTTCAGTAACGAATTTGTGTTGCAATAAAAAGTGCTGCAATTCTTTTTCAGGAACATTTGTAACCCATTCCAATTTATCAATCGTTTCCAATTGCCGGCGAAAATCTCCTGTCAATAAAAATTCATATTGCTTAAAATTGCTTTTTAATTCTTCATCTAAAACATGCGCCAACTTTTCAACATGCGCATATAAATAATTACCGATATTATTTAAAAAATATTCAATCGATTCCTGGATGCTTTTCTGTGTTTTCTCGCCAAAACCTTTGTAAAGAGTCAAACGGTTTTCATTACATGCATACAACAATTCACCAATGCTTTCAATGCCCATTTCTTTCCATATTACTGTAATTTTTTTAGGGCCGATGCCTTTAATCTTCATCATCTGAAGAATGCCTTCGGGTGTTTTTTCAATTAAGTTTGTAAGCGCTTTTATTTCTCCTCCTTCAAAAATTTCTATAATCTTTTTTGCAGCAGAATCGCCAATGCCTTTAATAGAAGCGAGTTTATTTTCAGGGATTTCAGAAAGTTGCTGCGGCAACCTGTCAATTGTAAAAGCTGCAGAAGCATATGCTTTTGCTTTAAAACTATTTTCACCATGAATATCCATCAGCTTGGATAACAGAGAAAACTGGTCAGCAATAAAAGAATTGTCAGCGATCATAATAAATGGATGAGAAGCTCAAAAATAAAAAAGCCATTCGATTGAATGGCTTTCACTAAATTTTTATTATAAAATTAGTTATATGTGATAACGAGCTTAGGGCGTTTTGCCGCATTTGTAGTTTCAGATGAATAGAAACCCATTGAACGATAAACCAATTCATTGGTGAAGCTTAGCATAAAACCGAAATTCTTCGTTGGCTTTTGAACCAGATCATCAACAATCTTAGTAACATCCACTGATGCATTATAATTCCATTGCAACGTTGAAGGCGGTATCAGGCTTTCTTTTACAACTGTAGTGGAAGGTATTGTATTCCAGGTTACAGTATTTTCATCCCATTTTGAAGTTACTTTTTGTACATACGCATCATTAGGGCCGTAATTATTATACGGCGAACCGGGATAATAAGAATTGCCCTGAGGTAGTTGAGCACTTGAAGAAAGCCCATATAAAAACAATGTTGCTTTTTTAATTTTACTTGTAGCAGGAATTTGCGATAGTTCACTAAATTTTATTAAAGTGCGGCTGTAAATAGGAATACCTCCATCTGTCCATGCAAGCAACCTGATCTCATCTGCCGAACCGGCGTTGTGAGTACCATAATTTGGATCGTTCGGACTATATTCAATCCATGCATCCTGGCCAATTCCATCACCAGGTTGCAATACTAATTTCGTGGAGCCAGAAGTGGTTTTATATACGCCTGGTTGATCATTAATGGAAATTTCGTCTGGTGAATTTGCCGGATTATATGCAGCAGTGGAACTAATGCTTTCTTTTTTACAACTAAAAAAAAAGACAGGCAATAGCATAATGGCAGCAGTTATTGTTTTGAAAGTTAAATATCTCATTTACTTAATTTAAGATTTATAAGTTTAGAAGTTTGAAGTTATTGGTTTGTGTTTACCTGCAGATAAGAATAAAGATTGTGTACTTCACCTGCTGACATTGCTTTATTATATATTCTTATGCCATCAATTATACCAGTAAACCAATAAGGGAAGCTTGGGTTAAGCGTTTTACCAATTAATAAATCATTATTATTTGGTGTGTAAGTGGTGGCGTGAGTATCGGTAGCTGCAAGAACATTGTTAATATAAAGATTAGACACTGAACCATCGAATGTATAAATCAGCGTGTACCATTTGTCGAGTGTTATATAATTACCCGTCGCAGATGCACCACTCGCATTTGAACCATTACCATATGATCCATAAAAAGTTTCATGATCAGCGCTAACTTCAGCATCACATCCCTCATAATTGTAATAAGGCTGATCACTAAAGCCGAGTTCCATACGGCCGTTGGTAAAATCATCAAAGCTTTTTTGCATAATGCGATTGTAGTGGCATTCACCACTATAAAAACCCATTGGCTTTATAACGGCAACAAGCGTAACACCATTTCGCGGGTTTAAAGATGCACTGTTTGCCACTCTCATGTAGCTGCTAAATCCATTAAAAAAATAAGCATTGTTGCTTTCTCCGTTTCTCCCGCTTGTTGGGGTAGCATTATTAAAAGTAATATCGTTATGGTAACGACTGTGATCTTTTATATCACCGTTAAAATTATACCAGGCTACTAAATTGGTATCCAAATTTTTTACAGTAACATTTGCTATACCTGATGAATTGATCGCAACACCTGAAGTGTCTTTTTTGCAGGAAGAAAGTTGAGCAAGGGTAACAATTAAGGTAAATAATTGTAAAGTAATTCTAAGCAAGTTGTTTCGTTTCATTGAGTTTGGTTTAAAAGTTTATGTTTAAAAATTGATATACAAATATATCTTTAATACTCACATTATATCATTTTATAAAAATGGTTCTTGTTTTTAATAATTGTTGGTGTTAATTCTATAAGTACAAAAACATTTTTACTGAAGCCTTTAAGCTGCTGCCAGTCGTTAAAAGGGTTTTTCAAGTGAATAAGATTATTAAAAAAACTACAAAAGAAAAAAATTGGTATTTCAATTATATAGAACAGCAGATTCAATAAATACCACGCAACACCGAATTGTTTTCTTATTCTAAGATTATTGGAGATAATTAACTGGAGCCCTTTTTTATCATACAGATTAAAATAACCTTTATCTGCTGAGTTTGTTTTTGCATTGATTATTTCGCCTTGTAAATGCAAAATATTCAAATCACCATATACAACCAGTTCTCCAAACTTTTTTAAACGAGAACACCATTCAGATTCTTCCGCATACAAAAAAAAGTCCTCATCCATCAAGCCGGCATTTTCAATTGCTTCTTTCTTTACCATTAAAAAAGCGCCGTTTATCCAATCCACTTTTTGTCTTGCCGAAGCTGAAAGAACATTCGTCTTTTTAGCATTGAAAATGAATGCAATTTTTCTTAAAAAGCTTCCCATATAAGGTAGTGGCAAAAGGTGATTCAAACCTCCTTTCATGAAGTAATTGCCTGTTATCTGGGGGGTTTGATCAGCATTTAATAATTGAACTGAGCATGCAATTGCTTCATCATTTTTAAAACGTTGAAAACATTTATATATGCAATCGTCAACAACAATGGTATCAGGGTTCAATAGCAAGACAACATCACCAGTAGCAGCTTTAATACCAGCATTGTTAGCTCGTGCAAAGCCGGTATTATTGTGCATGTCAATCCATTTTATAAATGTGAATATGTTTTCAATACGGTGTTTTTCTTTATCAAAAGGGCAGTTATTTATTATTATCCATTCAAAAGTTTTATATGAGCTAAACTGTGCTGCACTGTTGAGGCAATCAGCTATATATTTTTCTGCATAATAGTTAACGATGATAATAGATAATTGCACGCTTTTAAAGTGTTTTTAAAAACCAAGCAAGATATTACATGTAACAATTGTTAAGAACATAATTCTTGATATCTCAATATTTTTGATTTATTTGTTGCATCTTTAATGCGATTTATCTTCATACATATTTTTTTATTCTTTGCATTCATAGCCCATTGCCAGGAGTATACCTACACTAATTTTGACATAAAAGATGGACTCGCAGGTTCTACTACTTATTGCACTGCGCAAGATAAGGATGGCTTTTTATGGTTTGGAACAGAAACAGGATTAAGCAGATTTGACGGAACCCATTTTGTAAATTATGGAATCGAACAAGGTTTGCCGGATAATGAAGTTTTGAATATTTTTTGCGATTCACATAACAGGCTCTGGCTATCTATGTTTAAAACAGACATTTGTTATGTTCTAAATGGAAAAGTTTATAACAAATACAATGATAGCATAATTAAAAAAATAAAATTAAAAGGTATTGCCTGGCAATTTTGCGAGGATCATAAAGGCAATATACTAATACGAGAAGATAAATTATTGCATTTAATTAGTTCCGACGGGGTTATTAAAGATATTACCGGCTTTAACAATAATTCATTTTTTTCAGCAATATCCGCAAGTAATGATGATAATTTCTTCGTGCTTGAAAATAACGAGATTTACGAACTGGATAAAAACGGTTTATTTCATTCTTTCATAAAAGTTGAAACCAACCCGTCAACAATGCGATTGTCGGCTCTCAGCAAAAATTTAGCAATTTGGCATGATAACAAATATATTTTTAAGGTGTATTCCTTTTCTAAAAAAAATTATTTAACCTTTAAAAACCCGCCAGGCTTCATAAATGTGCAAATTCTTGATGACAGTTCTTTTTGTATTAATACTATAAACGGTAGCTATATCGAAAATTTTTACACTCATAAAATTGATAGTATACTGCCTAAAGAGCCTGTTTCATCAGTTTTTAAAGACTATGAAAATAATCTTTGGTTTACTACCCTTGGTGAAGGTGTTTTTAAACTCATATCAACTGAATTTAAAACACTTTATCTCACAAGAAAAAATGGCAATCGGCTTTCTATTTTTTCACTTATTAAATACAAAGGCAAAATTTTAGCGGGTACTGATGGCTTTTATTTATTCCTTCTTAATCCAAAAAACCCGCGAAATTATAGTTCGTTTAAATACAAATATCCGGGAGAAGTTAAAAACAGGATCATTAGCCTGCAGCAAATTGACGACACTTTATTTGCAGGATCTGATGATAATTTATTAAGAGTAGTTCGTTTAAAAGAAAACGGAACAATTGAATTTATGAACGTAAAAAAATTATTGTTATTAAACAAAGACTCCTTATTAATAGCTACAAAGGAAAATTTAATACTAGTAAATCCTCATACTTTACGAATTACAGATACGATCTTAAATGAAAGAGTTGTATGCATGAGTTTTCTAAATAATGATTTATATGTAGGAACGCTGAATGGTCTTGTAATTAAAAATCTAATTACCCATACTGAAACAAGATTTAGCAATAACATTTTGCAAACCAGAATAACGGCCCTGGAAAAAGATATGTACAATGATATGTGGATTGGAACGTATGGGGCGGGTGTATATGCGTATAAAAGCGGTCGCCTTATTTACGATTTCAACGAGAGTACAGGGCTTTCAAGCAATATCTGCAGATGTATATCTGCCTGCGGAACCAATATTTGGATAGGAACAGATAAAGGAGTGAGTAAAATTGTGATTGGACAAAAACCATACATTGAAACAAAATTTACACATGGAGACGGTTTACCTTCCAATATGATCAATGCTATTTTACAGGATTCCAACAGGCTTTTTGTTGGTACTCCAAGCGGTCTTACCTATTTCAATAGCGATAAAGTAATTGCCACTTCAAAATGCATTCTGCATGTTACTAACATTATTTCCGGTTTGGATACGCTCGATAATACAAATATCAAATTACAGCCTAATAATAATAGTATTCGTTTTGAATATATTGCAATATCTTATAGCTCAAACCACGACACTAAATACTATTATAGAATAAATGGTTTAAATAATGGCTGGACCGTTACAACTAATACATCCGTAAATTACCCGTCTCTCCCACCTGGCAATTTTAGTTTTGAAATTAAGGCGGTAAATAAATATAATGTGTGGAGCAAGACAGTGACGATTCCGTTTGAAATAGAAAAAAAAATATGGCAGCAATTTTGGTTTCGCTTAATTGCCTTTATATCATTCAGCTTACTTGCATGGTATATTATAAGTTCCAGGATAAAAGAAGTTAAACGAAAGGAAAATGAAAAAAATAATACAATTAAACAAATAGCAGAACTAAAGCAAAAAGCCCTTAAATCACAAATAAGCCCCCATTTTATCTTCAATTGTTTAAATTCAATTCAGCAATATATTGTTGAAAAAAATGTTGAAGACTCGAATATTTTTATTAGCAGATTTTCAGAATTGATAAGAAAAACGCTCGATTACTCTGAGAAAAACGAAATAACAATTAAGGAAGAACTTAATTATTTAAAGACTTATTTATTGCTCGAACAAGAAAGATTCGAAAATAATTTCCAGTTTGAAATTAAGGTTTCGCTGCAAAACGAAATCGAAAATAATTATATACCACCGCTCATTTTACAACCACTTGTTGAAAATGCTATTAAACATGGTATAAGATCAAGAAATGATAATAACGGCACCATCGAAATAACAGTAGAATTCAAATCAGCATATGTTTCACTTACCGTAAAAGATAACGGACAAGGAATCTTTCATACACTTAAATCAAAGACGGCTCTTTTTTCAGACTACCAATCTATGGGCATACAATTAGTGCAAGAAAGAATTAACGCTTTAAAAGATATATCTGGCGAGGAAGCTAAAATCACAATTCAGGAGGTTGATGATAAAAACTTTTATCATGGCACCATTATTAATATTGAAATTCCTCTTTTATGAAAACCTTAATCATCGAAGATGAACCCAAGAATATTAAAATTTTGAAGCACTTCATTGCTGATTATTTACCTAACCTCCAAATTGTTGGAGAAGCAAGTAATGTTGAAAAGGCTCAAGAACTTTATAATGGCCTTACACCCGACCTCATGTTTTTAGACATTCAATTATCAAACGGAACAGCTTTTGATTTTTTGGATAAAATAATACCAGTATCGTGTGCCATTGTTTTTATAACTGCTTATAATGATTATGCGATAAAAGCTTTTAAATATAGCGCTGTTGATTATTTACTCAAACCTGTAAATATAAATGACTTAATATCCGCAGTAAAAAAAGCAGAACAAAAAATTGCCGGTGAAAAAATCAATATTCAACTTCAAACGCTGCTTGAAAATATAAATAACCCATTAAACAATAAGATCGCTTTACCTGTAGAAGGTAAACTGATATTCATTGGCGTAAACGATATAATGTATTGCAAAGCAATTGGTGTTCGTACAATTATTTATGATGTACTCAAACATAATTATGTCACATCAAAATCCATTGGTGAATACGAAGAGATTTTGCCAAATAAAAGTTTTTTCA
The DNA here is from genome assembly GCA_019247895.1 of Parafilimonas sp. Classification (GTDB taxonomy): domain Bacteria; phylum Bacteroidota; class Bacteroidia; order Chitinophagales; family Chitinophagaceae; genus Parafilimonas. The sequence continues at coordinate 15,119 of JAFBAF010000061.1, forward strand.
GAATACACAACTCGTATCTTGTCAATATAAATTTCATTGCCAAATATGTAAAAGGAAGGGGAGGCTTTATAGAAATGCACGATGGGACGAATTTAGAAGTAGCAGCGCGAAGAAAAGATGAATTTTTATCCAGGTTTAACTCTTGAAACACGAAATAAATTAAAACTTACACGGTTATTTTCAGAAACGACACATAATTATTTTTTTTGATTTCATTCAAAAGGCCAGTATACATTTACTCGAATAACAACCTTTTTTCGTCTCTAGACTTAAAATTAAGCAGATTAACCGCTTATTTTTTATCCAAAGCTGATTTTAAAAAATTGGCTTTGGATAAATTTTTTTAAAGAGCAAAAATAAATTCCTGGAAATTGGGAAACGGTCTATTTCGTTTGCGATTTTTATACTAAAATCTTTTAAAGGATTAAATAGATTATTTGGAACTAAAAGATCGGCATAACTCTTACATGCAAATAAAAAATGGCTAACAGAAAGGCCATTTCTTTTTTCTTTGGGAGTACGAAGCAACCTGTGTGCAAGACCTTTACACCAAACGTGAATAAATTCTATTGCTTCCTTTTGTATCACCCTATCAAAACATTCACTGTTTATTTGCAAAGAGTGAAGAAAAAAAATAAACTGCTCAAAAGCTTTTTGCATTTTTATATCTGCAGAAATTGTTGTGGTACTCTTATGTAATCTAAAAGAAAAACATTCTTTTTCGCTTGTAACTTTATATGCTATTTTAGTTACATTAATCCATAGCTCAAAATCAGCAAATAATAAATTTGGGTAAGCTGGTATACCCCCAAGGCTATCATAATCATTTGATCTGATCATAAACCCCGTTCCGTTTACATCAATTTTTCTCTGAAGAAAAGAACATAAAAATTCGCTTGCAGTTTGTTTGTCATCCATTTGTATGCATGGCCGAATCTTTTCTCCCGCTGCATTAATAAACCTGAAATGTGTTTGATATAAACTTGCGCCCGGATGCTGGTTAATAAGATCATTCATCACCTGTAAGTAGTTTGCATCAAACAAATCATCATGACCGGTTATTGTGATAAATTCATTCTTTTGAACAGATAAAATTCTTGCCCAATTTTCTTCAATAGGTAAAGATTTCTCTGATGGAATAACGATGATGCGTTCGTCAGTTAAAGTTTGCAGCCATTCTGCAGTTCCATCAGTACTCGCATTTTCAAGAATGATGATATTAAAATCGTTAAGCGTTTGCGCGAGAATAGAAGCAACACATTCTTTGATATAATTGCCGCCATTTTTTACTGGTAAAATAAAACTAAAACGCATTGAGCAAAGATGTCATTTTTCTAATAAAGCCTTCTTCAATTTTTCTGTGCTGCCCCAAAAATGCATCGGCTCATAATCCGTGTAAGGATAATAACCAAGATTTAATTTAATTGATTTGCCAATATCTTTTAAATACTGTTCAACAAAATCTTTCAAAGAAATTGGAACACCGCTGCAACAATTAATTATGCCTTCAACATTCGTTTGTAATGCAATGCAAACAATATTTTCAGCAACTTTTTTAATTGGTAAATAATCACGGGTTTGTTCACCACCACTCATATTAAAACCTGTATAACCATTTGCTAAAGCTTGATCTAATTGCGATAATAAAGAGTTTGGATTCTGGCCTTTTCCATACATATAAAACAAGCGAATCCATTTTAAAGAAAATGAATATTGTTGTTGCAATTCTTCAAGAAAAAGTCTCAAATTATTTTTGGCGACCGCATACGAATTTGATGGCTCAGCAACCATATCTTCACTTAAACAACCTTCCCGCATTCCATATTCCAAACAAGTTCCGGTTACAGTCAAATCTTTTACACCATTCTCAATTAAATTTTTAAGAAGTGCCTTATGTTTTGGCAAATTTTCTTTTATGTGAAATTCAGATTTATAATTTGGCAAACCTTCCCAGGCAAGATGAATTACTATATCAGGTTCATTGAAGTATAAAAAATAGTTTGTGTTTGCATCATAATTTTCAAATTTGAAAGGAATATATTTTACATTCTCAAACCAGAGTTGCTGCTTTGCTTTTTCTTGGTTTGAAGAAGTTGCAATGATGTCAACATTATGTTTTATCAATTCATTGATAACATGATTACCAACAAAGCCGGTCGCGCCTGTTATTAAAATTTTCATGTTAAGGTTTTTTTGCCGCTAAGAACACTAAGACAGTAATAAATACTCCGAGTTGTGCCTTTGTCGCTAAATCAATTGCAATTCAGGAATTGGAATTACAAACTGCGCATTCCAATCTTTTATATAACTCAATTGCTTTGTTATTTCATCTTTTAAATTCCAGGGCAGAATAATTACATATTCCGGCTTTAATTGTTTTAAATATTTTTCATGAACGACCGGAATATGGCTTGCCGGTAAAAATTTATTTTGTTTATATGGATTTGCATCAACCACAAAATCTATAAGATCATTTTTAATGCCGCAATAATTTAAAAGCGTATTACCTTTTGCTGCAGCCCCATAAGCAGCAACTTTTTTTCCTGCATTTTTTTGCTTGATAAGAAAAGATGTGAGCGCCAGTTTTACATTTAAAGCTTTTTGCTGAAAATTATTATAATAGTCTAATCTTAATAAGCCTTTTTCTTCTTCTTTCTTTAACAAGGTGTTTACATTATCAGAAATTTTTAAAGCACCATTTTCTTTATGTTTTGCATAAATGCGAAGTGAGCCGCCATGTGTTGGTAACTCATCAACATCAAATAATTCCAAGCCTTTCGCTTCAAATATTTTTTTTACTGTATGAAATGATAAGTAAGAAAAATGTTCATGATATATTGTATCGAACTGATTGTTTTCAACCAACTGCATTAAATGCGGAAATTCCATTGTGATAACGCCTGCTGGCTTTAAAATAATTTTCATTCCGGCAACAAAATCGTTGATATCAGGAACGTGTGCCAGCACATTATTACCTAATAACACATCAGCCTGAATGCCTTTGGCAGCAAGTGTTTCAGCCAATCGAACACCAAAAAAATCAATAACAGATTTAATACCTTTTTCTTCGGCAACTTTTGCAGTGTTTGCAGTTGGCTCAATACCAAGAACAGGAATATTCTTTTCTTTGAAGTATTGCAAAAGATAACCATCATTAGAAGCAACTTCAATAACCTGTGAATCTTTATTTAAATCGAAACGCTCAATCATCATATCAACATATTGTTTTGCATGCGCCAGCCAACTTGTTGAATAAGATGAATAATAAACATACTCGTTATTAAAGATTGCATCAGACTTTTTGTACTCATCAACCTGAACTAAAAAACAATTCGAACAGGTATAAACTTTCAATGGATAAAAAACTTCGGGCTCATTTAATTGTTCTTTTGTAAGAAAAGAATTAGATGCCGGCGAATTTATAAGGTCTATAAATACTTGTTTTAATTCAGTTTTGCAAAACCTGCATTGCATAATTAAATTCCTTTAAAATTTTCGTCAAGATAAGGATGCGATTTATCTCTTTCTGATATAACGGTTACAGCCAAAGGCCAGTCAATATTAATTTTCGGATCATCGAATTTTATTCCTGCCTCAACATTTGGTTTATAAAATTCTGTGTGATGATACAACAACTCGCAATTATCCGTCAAACATTGAAAGCCATGTGCAAAACCTTCCGGTATATACATCATTTTTTTATTTTCCGATGAAAGCTCAGCACCATACCATTGTAATAATGTTTTAGAATTTTTCCGCAAATCTATGATCACATCAAACACAATTCCCGCAATGCAGCGTACTAATTTTACTTCACTAAAGGGCGGTAACTGGTAATGCATGCCACGCAGTGAACCTTTTTTATATGTTGATGAATGATTCATCTGCAACCATTCATTCATGTGACCGATTTGCGAGAATTCATCCATGCAAAAATATCTTGCAAACCAACCACGCTCATCAGTGAACGGTTCGAGCTCGATTGTATAACTGCCTTGTAACTTTGTTTCAGTAAAGATCATACCGTCATTTCAACCCTTCTCCACTTGGAGGAGAAGGGTTGGAAAAATTATAATTTTAAATAATTTTCAACCTGCTGAAATGTATATGCAGCAATGCTTTCAGAAGATTGTTTATACCAATTCACTGCCCATTCAATAGCTTGTTGTGCATTCAATTTCGGTTGCCATTCTAATTCTTTCTGCGCCTTTTCAATGCTTAATTTTAGAAAGCCGGCTTCATGTGGTGCTGATGCATCGGATACATCTTTCCAATCACCTTTACCATATGTTTTAATTGCAACTTCAACTAATTCCTTTACTGATAGATGATCGTTTGGCAAAGGACCAAAATTATAAGCACCTGAAAATTTTTGCGGCTCATCATTCAACATTCCGCCTAACAATAAATAACCAACTAATGGTTCCAAAACATGCTGCCACGGACGAACAGCATTTGGATTTCTCACATTAATTGCTGAATTATTTTTTAGCGAACGAATAATATCAGGAATGATGCGGTCTTTATTCCAATCGCCACCACCAATTACATTTCCTGCACGAGCACTTGCAATTGCTTTTTGATGTTCATTAAAATTTTTAATATTGAAAAAAGAATTTCTAAAAGCGCTTACTGCCAATTCAGCGCAAGCTTTGCTTGCAGAATATGGATCGTAACCGCCAAGCGCATCATCTTCTTTATACAAAACAGAATTGTCTTCTTTATTCTCATACACTTTATCAGTAGTTATACAAACAACGGTACATTTATTTTTAAGGCCGATAACAGCTTCCAAAACATTTGCAGTGCCTGTAACATTCACATCAAAAGTTTCCGCAGGAATTTGATAAGAACGACGAACCAACGGTTGCGCGGCTAAATGAAAAATATAATCTGGCTGGAATGCCTCAATCTCTTTTTGCAAACTTTTTTTATCTCTTATATCAGCAATAATACTTTGCACATTGATTAATGGTTGCAATGTTTCATACAAGCCATCAATATATTCAGATTCTAAAGCATAACCTTTTATTTCAGCATTTAAAGTATATAATAATGTGCATAGCCATGCGCCTTTAAAACCGGTGTGACCGGTGATAAAAACTTTCTTGTTCTTATAATATTGCTGTAGTTGATTTACCAGGTTTTCCATTTTGCGTTTCCTGATTGCCAGAGGTTTTCCAATTCAATTTTATCGCGTAATGCATCCATTGGTTTCCAGAAACCGTTGTGTTTATAGGCAACCAATTGTTTATCGTTTGCCAAATTTTGCATGGGCGCATCTTCCCACATTATATCATCAATATCCTCTGCGTTTAAATATTTGAACACTCCGGATTTCAATACAAAAAATCCACCGTTAATCCATTTATTATCGCCTTTAGGTTTTTCTTTAAAATGATCGACCAAACCATCCTCTTTAATTTCCATGCTGCCAAATCTTCCTTCAGGTTGAACCGCTGTCACCGTTGCAATTTTGTTATGCGTTCGATGAAATTCTAATAACTCCGTAATGTTTACATCAGCAACGCCATCACCATACGTTAGCATAAAATCTTCATTGCCAATATAACGTTGCACTTTTTTTAAACGACCTGCCGTTTTTGTGTTTAAGCCTGTATCTACCAACGTTACTTTAAATGATTCTGCATTGCTGTAATGCACATCAACTTTATTATTTTTTAATTCAATCGTTATATCAGAATTATGTAAATAATACTGCATGAAATATTCCTTAATAAAAAAACCTTTATAACCAAGACAAACAACAAACTCATTAAAACCAAAGCTGCCGTAAATTTTCATGATGTGCCAGAGAATAGGTTTGCCGCCAATTTCCACCATTGGTTTCGGACGAACATCGGTTTCTTCTGCGAGCCTTGTACCTAATCCCCCTGCAAAAATTACAACCTTCATAATTGAGTTTGTTGCAAAGTAAATGGAACATTCATTTATATTTGAATTTTTCAAAAATATCT
>JAFBAF010000273.1 GCA_019247895.1 Parafilimonas sp.
TGTAACCTTACGGTGTACGTTTCAGCGAGAGAAAAGTATTTAATGTCAACCACATAAAACCTGTACATAAAAAAGTACAGCATAAAAGCAAACCAGAACGTTGCATGCCTTGCAATACGGTGAGAATTTTTTTCGGAGAATATAAACTCGTAAGCTGTCACGGTATGCATGTTTCTATAAAGTTATTTAGTTAATCAGCGCTTAAAAAAATTTTTCAACAGAATAAAAGCTTTCATCGCTCTATGTCATTCATCGCCGATACAATTCATTGTATTCTGTAATGAAGTTGAATAGCTATTGTATTAATCAAACAGTAGAATATAAAAATTAAGTGAAGTGCAGGATCTGATTTTTACAGCATCAATTCACTTAAAATATTTTTTATGAAAAAGATGTTCTACTTAACAATGCTTTTATTGATTGCTTGTGTACACATTATTGCGCAATCAAAGGTTATGCAGATGAAACAGAAAAATAATTTTATGATGCGCATGTATAACAATCAAAACTTAAAAGGTTCAACCCAAAAGTTTAATTTAAAAATTAATCCTTACTGGCAGGATGTTGATGCACCGCACACATACAACAGTTATATGCCGCAGGTAAAAGTGCCATGTTTTGGTGCCGTGTGGGCGAGAGTAGATTACGATTCACTATTCTATGAAGCAAATCAATTTGTGAGAACCGCAGACAACGGCAAAACATGGAAAATTGATTCAGTAGCTGCACCTGCTGGTTACGGATTAGGTACTATTTCACCAATTAATGCTAATACTTGCTATGCATCAATGTATAATGCATTTGTTGGTTTGGGTGGCGGGATTTATAAAACCACAGACGGCGGCGATACATGGAAAAAATTAAATGTATTTGATGATAATTCATTTCCTGACTTTGTTTATTTCTTTGATGCGCAACATGGTCTTACTGTTGGTGATAATAATGGCGATACTTCAAGATTAGAAATTTATACTACATGTGATGCAGGCAAAACATGGCAGCGTGTTTCCAATCAAAATATTCCACCCATACCAGGTTATGCATACGCTTCTACTTTTAATGATTATACCGTTTTTCAAAACAGAATTTGGTTTAAAGCATTCGATAATTATGGCAATAATTATATATATCGTTCGGATGATTTTGGAAAACACTGGCAACAATTTTCTTATACTCTTTCAACTCCGCTTTTTGATTTTGCATTTGCAGATAAACTAAACGGAGTTGGTGTTTCATTTGATTTTTTTGTAGCACCTTATGTAGTAGTAACGCATGATGGCGGCGCAACCTGGAGTGATGTAAATTTCACGGGTTACCCAATGGGGGGATTTATAACAGTTATTCCTGGCACACATGTATTTGTATCCACATTGCCGGGCACACTTACTCCTGTTACAGGTTCATCTTACAGCACTGATTATGGTTCAACGTGGAAGGTGATTGATTCTGGTGAAACGGTTAACCATTCATCTGTTGCATATCTGAATCCTTCTTATGGCTGGACAGGCAGAGCAGAAACTTACGATGATAACGGCGGTGCATATAAATGGAAACTGAATTTTTCTAATGATAATTCTCTCTTTACAAATGATAATGCAAGCACTTCATCAGCCACAAAAAATAATTTAAGCAACTCAATCAAGGCAAGATTATTTCCCAATCCTTCAAAAGATGTGATTAACATTAATGGTTTAAGCGCATCATCTAAAACAATGCTTTCATTATATACTATTTCAGGAAGATTAATTCAGCAAGTAACTGCAAATGCAGAAAGCTATTCATTCAATATTGAAAAATTACCAGCAGGAAATTATTACATTACTATTCAATCAGGTGAAAAAATTGCCACACTGAAATTTGTAAAGGAATAACAGCAAATAATAAACATAAACCCTTTTTCTCTAATTCACTTCATTTCAAAACAGCAATCATGAAAACTACACTCACACGTTTGCGCATAAAATATTTTGCGCATTACAAAAAATCTGCAGTAAAAATCTGCATGCTATCTTCTTTATTATTTAGTATGATGTTATTGTTTAACAGTTGCCAGAAAAACATTAATGATGTTCCTGTAAATACAAGCACTTCATCACAATCAGATCTGCAATTACAAAAGTATGATGCTTCTGTTGCTACTGATTGGTACAGGTTACAGCTTCGTTTTTTATTGCATAAAAATTCAACGCTGGCATTTGGCGGATACTTCGGCTATATCGGTATTGGTTTATATGAATCGGTAAAAAATATGGATCCAAATGCAATTAGCTTATCTGAAAAATTATATCAAATGCCGCAGATGCCTGCAAAAGAAAATGGCAAAAGTTATAACTGGCAATTAAGTGCTAATGCAGCAATGGCAAGTTTGGTGCGTCATTTTTATGTTGGATTATCAGCAACAGATTCTGCAAGTATTGATTCAATGGAAAATGCATACAATCAAAAAGCACGTTATACAGGCACAGATGAATTTACACGTTCACAAGCTTTCGGTCGCAGCATTGCAGATGCAATTTATAATTGGTATTTAACTGATGATATTAACCTTTCGAATGTTGGTTATGTGCCACCTGTATTTCCGGGTGCATGGGTACCAACGCCTCCCGGCTTTGTAAACCCGCCTGTGTTGCCATACATTGGCAGTGCACGCACATACCTTGCAGATGATTTAAGCGGTGTTGCGCCTGCATTTCCTGTTGCTTATTCCGAAGACCCAAATTCATCTTACTATAAAATGGTGAAAGAATTATATGATGTTTCTAAAACGTTAACCGATGAACAAAAAACTATTGCAAATTATTGGGTTGACCAGGGTGATGGTGTTGGTTATACACCGGCCGGTCACGATATGTATTTAGCAACCGAAGCAATTGAACAAAACGGAGCACATTTATTAAAAGCTGCAGAAGCTTATGCAAAAGCAGGTATTGCTGAAAGAGACGGAGCAATAGTTTGTTTCAGATCAAAATATACTTACACACTTATAAGGCCGGTATCTTACATACAAAAATTAATAGACCCAACATGGCTTCCATTTATTACAACACCTCCGCACCCAGAATATCCGGCTGCACATGCAGCAGTTACAGGTTCTGTAATGCAGGCATTGCAAGTTGTGTTTGGCAATGCAAGTGTAACAGATCATGCTTATGATTTCAGAGGTTGGGTGCCAAGAACGTATTCCCCAATTTTTGATGCTGCAAAAGAAGCAGGCATTTCACGTTATTACGGTGGCATTCATTTTCGTATTTCTATTGAAACAGGTTGGGGATTGGCAAAAACTGTTGGAACAAGAGTGGGAACAATTCAACTGCATAATAACAATGATTATTAATAATTGCAACCGATGATAAACACGCCCTAACAATCTCTTCAAGAACATCGGCAAAAATCTCTGTTTATACAAACGGAGATTTTTTGTTTCTGTTTGCTATTAAATGCACTTCGCACATTTTCAATTTTCGTTTTAGAAATTCTGCTTATTTTGAGCATTCATAATCTTTAATTACTCTAACGAAAAATTTAAATATGGCTCAACCAACCGCTTTAACTGGTAAACATCCGCGTGGTTTATATGTTTGTTTTTTTACTGAAATGTGGGAACGCTTCGGTTACTATTTAATGATCGGCATTTTCTTTTTGTATTTAACCGATACGGTTGGTCACGGTGGAAGAGGAATGGATAACGTTGCAGCCATTAGTATTGTTGGAACTTATGTTGCGTTGATTTATTTAACGCCATTTCTTGGTGGTTTAGTTGCTGATAGAATTTTGGGCTATACAAAATCAATTTTTTTAGGAGGAACTTTATTGGCGCTCGGTTATTTTTTAATTGCGTTGAATGGCAGTGACCTTATAATGTATTTGGGTTTAACTTCTGCAATTATAGGTAATGGTTTTTTCAAACCAAACATAAGTACATTATTAGGTAACATTTATAATCGCCCTGATTTAAAACCTAAAAAAGATATTGCCTATAACATCTTTTACATGGGCATAAATATCGGTGCATTCTTCTGCAATTTTGTTGCAGCTTATCTGCATAATAAATACCAGGATAATAACGGTTGGGGCATTGCATTTTCTGCAGCAGGTTTTGGAATGGTGCTTGGCTTAATATGGTTCGCATTTGGATTGAAATATATCAAGCATGCTGATGTTATTAAACCAACGCAAGAAGGTGATATGCCGATCTCGCAAATTTTTATAAAAGTGTTTTTACCTGCAATTATTGCAGGCGCTATTGGCTGGTTTATCCCCGGGCATATTTTAAATTCAGATTCTGATGATGCATTTGTTTTTGCCTGTATTCCGGTAATCTTTTTTTATGTCAACCTATGGCGTCGTTCAATAGGCTTTGAAAAGAAACGCATTGGAACGTTATTAATATTATTTGCTGTTTCCATCATTTTCTGGAATATATATAGTCAAAACTCAACAGCGCTTACAATTTGGGCGCAAACATATACCGATCGCGAAGCGCCAAAAGCAATTCAGCCTGCGTTAAAACCTTTTGGTTTTTTAGAATCAGTGAACACAAAACCAACTGAAGTACCTGTTGTTGATGAGCAGTTTCGCCCGCAATCAGATGCGAATGGCAAAGTAATGACAAAGCAAGGCACTGACTTGTATTTTCAGAATTTGCCTAAAGATAAATACCCTGCACCCGGTGAAGATTTAAAATTGATATCAACAGAAATTTACCAATCGGTAAATCCATTTTGGATTATTGTTCTTACACCAATTGTAGTTGCATTTTTTGCATGGCGGCAACGCATCGGTAAAACACTTTCAACACCAAGCAAATTTGCATGGGGAACTTTAATTGCAGGTTTATCATCTGTAGTAATGATTGTTGCTTGTTTAGTAACCAATATTTATTTTAATAAAGTTTCAAGCTGGTGGCTCGTTAGCAGTTATGGTGTATTTACCATAAGTGAATTATTTGTAAGCCCGGTTGGTTTATCGTTAACATCAAAAGTTGCACCACGAAGATTAACTGCGTTAATGATGGGCGGATGGTTTATCACAACGTCATTAGGCGGAAAAATTTCAGGCATACTTGCCGGCTTCTGGGATAAGTTTGATAATAAAGCAGTGTTCTTTGCAATAAGCGCCGTTGCAGCAATTGTTGCCTGCTTTTTATTATTGCCGTTAACAAAAAAATTAAATGTAGTGGTTGAAGAAGCAGCAGCGGGTGATGATTAAACTAATTTTTGATTGTATAATTAAAGCGATGTTATTTACATCGCTTTTTTAATTTAATTTTTTGACTTTTAATTTGAAATATGCAGGAACCAAATTCATTTAAGCCATTTGTTTCGCCCGAAACACACATGAAAGAATTTACTGTTAAGTCTGTTGTGATGGGTTGCATCATGGGCTGTTTATTTGGTGCAGCAAATGTTTACCTCGCATTAAAAGCCGGGTTAACTGTAAGTGCATCTATTCCTATTGCAGTTATTGCAATAACGATTGGAAGAAAATTATTAAAGACAACTATTCTTGAAAATAATATTATTCAAACTGCAGGTTCGGCAAGCGAAAGCATAGCAAGTGGTGTTGCATTTACATTGCCCGGTTTTTTGGTTTTTTCAATGGTGAACGGGCAAAGTGTTGGTGCAAATTTTTTCAACTACATAACTATTTTAATACTTGCCATTTTTGGAGGCTTGCTTGGAACATTAATGATGATTCCTCTTCGCCGTTCATTAATTGTAAAAGAACATGCAACACTTCCTTATCCCGAAGGCACTGCATGTGCTTCTGTTGTAGAGGCAAACGAATAAGGTGGTCATATTGCAAAGACTGCTTTTGTTGGCGTAGGAGTTGCAATGTTGTATGCATTACTGCAAAAAGTATTGCACATTATTTCTGAATCTCCAGCTTATG
>JAFBAF010000321.1 GCA_019247895.1 Parafilimonas sp.
TGAAAGACGAATTGGAAAAAGCGAAGGAACAAATTTTAAATGTGTTGTAAGCATGAAGCATTTTATTTATTCAGTTTTTATTATAGCTGCGTTTTTATTTTCATCTTGCAATACAATTGATGTGTACGAAAAAACGGCTGCTATTCCGCATCATGAATGGAGCAGTACCAATAAACTATCATTTACATTTACTGCGACAGATACTATTGCTTACTATAATATTTATTTCGTATTGCGCCATACAGAATCTTATCACTTCAATAATATTTATATTGATTTTACTTCAGTTGTTCCCAATAAAAAACCGCAAACGCAGCGTTTAAATATCCAATTGGCAAGCGGCGATGGATGGCTTGGTTCTGCTATGGATGACATCATCGAACAACGGCTGTTATTATTCAGTAAACCTGTAAAACTTGCAAAAGGTGATTACACATTTATATTGCAACAGGTGATGCGCGAAGATCCTTTAAATAATATTTTGAATGCGGGTATAAGAGTGGAAAAAGTGGTGCAATAGAATGCAAAAAAATTAGTGATTTGGGATTTGGTAAGGCGAGATCTTAATTCCGGAATTCGTAATTTCTAATTCCTTCCACCACTTCTACCATTGGTATAATACTTGTTTTTAAAGCATCAATAAAATACATCAATGGCAATAGCTTTTCCAATTATTGACTGGGGAAACGGAACAAATATTTATGAGGTTAATGTTCGTCAATACACTCACGAAGGAACTTTCAAAGCTTTTATAGAACATATTCCACGCCTGCACAATATGGGCATTGATATTTTATGGCTGATGCCGATTACACCCATCAGTGTTGAAAAAAGACAAGGCACTTTTGGCAGTTATTATGCCGCAAGTTCTTACACCAATATTGATCCTGCTTACGGTACAGAAGATGATTTTAAAGAATTAATAAAAACAGCGCATTTTTTTGGAATGAAAGTGATCATCGATTGGGTTGCCAATCATACCGGTTACGATCATCAGTGGACAAAAGAACATGCGGATTGGTACAGGAAAGATGAGCATGGAAATTTTACGGAATTATATGGTTGGGTTGATGTAATTGATTTGAATTATGAAATTCCGGCGCTGCGTGAAGGCATGATAAATGCAATGAAGCATTGGGTAAAAAATTATGATATTGATGGTTTCCGTTGCGATATGGCACGTACTGTGCCGATAGATTTTTGGATTGAAGCACGTGGTGAATGTGATTCCATTAAATGTTTATTCTGGCTCGCAGAATGCGAAATATTAAATTATCATGAAGCTTTTGACTTGACTTATGGCTGGGAAGTGATGCGTGCATTTGATAAGTATTTTAAGGACGAAATAAAATTTGAAGAAATAAAACCATTGCTTATAAATTATTCACATTATCCTATCGGTTCAAGAAAATTATTATTCACATCAAACCACGATGAAAATACTTACTACGGAACTGAGTATGAAAAATATGGAACGAGTGCAAAAGCAATGGCAGTGTTTTCATGTACATGGCCCGGCATTCCATTGATTTATTCAGGCCAGGAAAAACCGAATTATAAACGGCTTGAATTTTTTGAAAAAGATTTTATTGATTGGGAAGGCGCTGTTGAATTACATGACTTTTATAAAACTTTGCTCACTTTTCGAAAAAGAAATAAAGCCTTGCAGGAAAGCGCATCAGTTTTATTATTAAATACAGATGCGCCAAACGTATTAGCTTACCTATGCAGAAGACAACAAGACAAAGTGTTAGTATTAATGAACCTTGGAAAAGAAGCAGTTACTTTTAGTACCGATCATCCGGCATTGTCAGGCAAATATGTAAATCTTTTTTCAGGCAAAGTTGCAGAAATTAAAAGAACAATAACATCGGCTTTTCAACCAGGTGAATATGTGGTTTATCACATAACGCACTCACAAACTTAATGTGTGATTAATTTTCAATATCAGAAGTAAAAAAGCCTTTACATTAATTTGTAAAGGCTTTGTGATCCCGCTGGGACTCGAACCCAGGGCCCCAACATTAAAAGTGTTGTGCTCTACCAGCTGAGCTACGAGATCAACCTTGTTTATTTTTTTGGGAGTGCAAAAATAACCGAAAAAGCTATTGCACCAAACTTTAAAATCATCTTTATGTTTATTAATTTTTATTTACAAAAAAACTACTTCTTCAATAAGCTAAATTTGCATGTAAAGAAATGCTATGTCTTTTTATTCTGATAAAGTTATAATAGTTACAGGTGGCACAGATGGAATTGGAAGAGCGTTGGTTGACAGGTTAATGGAGCAAGGCGCCAAAGTGGTTACATGCGGCCGCAACTATGATAAGTTATATCAACTGCAAACTATGTACGCCGGAAAAACATTGCTGGCAATTTCCGCGGATGTAAGTAAAGAAAGCGATTGTCAAAAATTAGTGCAACAGGCAATAAATACATTCGGAACTATTCATGTGTTAATAAATAATGCCGGTATTTCAATGCGTGCATTATTTAGCGAAACCAGCCTTGAAACCTTGCATCGCTTAATGGACACAAATTTTTGGGGAGCAGTTTATTGCGCTAAATATGCATTGCCTTACATCACTATAAATAAAGGAACAATTACAGGCATTTCATCTGTTGCTGGGTATCGTGGCTTGCCGGGTCGCAGCGGTTATTCTGCATCAAAATTTGCACTGCAGGGATGGATGGAAGCTATTCGTACTGAATTACTCGATAGTGGTGTAAATGTGATGTGGGTTTGTCCGGGTTTTACAAAATCAAATATTCGCAATGCTGCTTTAAATAAAGATGTTGAGCCGCAAGGCGAATCACCGCTGGATGAAAATAATTTAATGAGTGCAAAAGATTGTGCACAATATATTTTAAAAGCTATTGAAAAAAGAAGACGCTCACTTATATTAACTTCACAGGGAAAAGAAACAATTTTATTAAACCGGTTTATGCCCGAACTTGCCGACAAAATGGTACATAAATTCTTTTTCAAAAAAGGAGTTTTGGTTAAATAAACGAATGCCTGTTATTTGCATCCATGCCTGTTGTTACGTTATCCACTGATATAGGTCAAAGCGACTACGTTGTAGGTGCAATTAAAGGCCAGTTAATAACTGCGTTGCCTTCTGTTTCCATCATTGATATCACGCATCAATTGGTTGCCAACAATTATTTACATGCAGCTTATGTATGCACTAATGCGTTTACATTTTATCCGGCAGGCACATTTCATTTTGTGCTGATTAATTTGTTTGAAAAAGCGCCGAAACATTTGTTGCTTGCCAAATATAGTGAGCAGTTTATTGTTTGTCCTGATAATGGAATATTAACAATGATAATCGGTGAAAAGCCCGAAAATATTATCGCCATTCCAATCTTAAAAAAAGATGTTTCAGGTGTATTGAGTTGTACAGAAACTTTTGCTGAAATATTATTTGCAGTTAATAATGGCACTTCAATCGAAAAAATTGGAAATGTAATTACTGACATCGAAGAGAAATATCCTTTCCGTTCTACTGTTGGCCCGGATTGGATTGATAGCCAGATAATTTTTATTGACCAGTTTGAAAATGTTGTTATCAATCTTACTAAAACGGAATTTGAAGAACATCGCAAAGGCAGAAATTTTAGAATTGTTTTACCCGCAAGAAATGATGGCGGTATTACAAAGATTAGTGAGAATTATGCATCAGTTGAACAAGGTGAAAGGCTTGCGTGGTTTAATTCAGCCGGTTATTTGGAACTCGCAATAAACAAAGGAAATCTTGCAGGCTTATTTGGCCTTAAACGTTTTTCAGGCGGCATAACACTAAATACTTTACCCAGCAACAAGTTAATGTATGAGCGTGTAAAAATTTTCTTTGAATAACAATGCGCTATCAATCATATTTTAATACCGCAATCAGAATTATTCAATTGTATGATGGAAGCATTCCTCTCTCCCACTTCTTAAAACAATACTTTTCAGAACATAAAAAACATGGATCGAAGGATAGGAAAATAATAACAAATATTTGCTATCATTTTTACAGGCTTGGAAAAGCATTTATTAACGAAAACATTGAAGAAAAATTAAAGATTGCCATTTTTGTTTGTGCTAATAATTTAACTGAATGGAGTTTTTTGTATAAAGATGAATGGCTCAAAAGCGGCTCCCCATTATTACAACAACGCATTGCTTTTATACAACAACTATTTCCTGAATTTTCTTTGCGGGACATTTTTCCATTTGCAGAAGAACTAAGTGAAAACCTTGATGCAACAGCTTTTGAAACATCATTTTTTATTCAACCGGACGTTTTTCTAAGAATAAGGCCAAATTCCAATAAT
Organism: Parafilimonas sp.; assembly: GCA_019247895.1. Lineage (GTDB taxonomy): Bacteria > Bacteroidota > Bacteroidia > Chitinophagales > Chitinophagaceae > Parafilimonas. Next base: position 4,327 of record JAFBAF010000321.1, read on the forward strand.
GAAGCAACTCAAAAATTAAACACGCATAATATTGCCTTTAATTATGTTGATGAAAATTGCATTGCAGTAAATTCTTCAACTAAAATAGATTTGGTAATTGATCTTGATAAAGAAGCTGTGGTGCAGGATTATTCTTCGCAGCAAATAAGATTTTTTTTAGCACCTATTAACTCTGAACTCTTAAATCGCAAATCAAACATCATAACCCGCACATCTGTTTGGGATTGTTGCGCAGGCAGCGGTGGCAAATCAATTCTGGCTTATGATGAACTTCAAAACATTGATCTCACTGTTTCTGATGTTCGTGCTTCGATCATTCAAAATTTGAAACAACGTTTTGCAAAGGCGGGGATAAAAAATCACAAGGCTTTAGTGACAGATATTTCGAATTCAAAATTCAAAATTCAAAATTCAAATTTTGATATCATCATTTGTGATGCGCCTTGCACCGGCAGCGGCACATGGAGCAGAACACCTGAGCAATTATATTTTTTTCAACCACAAAAAATAAATGACTATGCTTTATTGCAACAAAAAATTGTAAGCAATGCGATTCCTTTCTTAAATGAAAATGGATACTTTTTATACATCACCTGTTCTGTTTTTAAAAAAGAGAATGAATTGATTGCTGACTTCATTAAACAACAATTCCATCTTGAGTTAATTAAGATGGAATTGTTGAAAGGTTACCATAAAAAAGCAGATACGATGTTCGCTGCTTTATTTAAAAAAGCTGTTTAGTATACGGCGGAAATTGCAGCGGGTTTAGATTTTGTTGAGGCAGTTTCCTGCTTAATTAATACAATTGATGTTGTATTTGTTCCATCAGCATATTGCAACAAATATTTTCCGGCAGTAAAATCATTTAAGTCAGAAATTATTGCATCGTATGGTTCATCAGCTTCAGTTTGTAAATTTAGCGTTGCTGCAATTTTATTATTTGCATTAATAAGATGAACGGTTGCCTTACCATCAATTCTTCCAATCAGCTTAAAAGAAATTTCGTTTGTAAAATTATTACTGCTTGCTATCAACCATTCATTGCCATACAAATTTTGATTACGCTTTCTTAATAAAATATTGTAAGCTTTTTTCATGTTTGAAATACCATAACCGTAACGATTTGTAGGAGCAGTATCTCTGTCGGCGCTTTTATACACTGCATTTAAAATGGTCATATTATTAAATTCCGGAAAGGCTTGCCAAAGACAAGCGATCAAGCCATTAATATTTGGATTAGAAAAAGATGTACCACTTCCTGAAGTTAGGCCTGATGAAGAGTATAATGTTGTATTTAAACCAACAGATGAAATATTTGGTTTTACTTTTCCCGGGTAACCGTAACTGCTGAAAGAAGCGATTTTGCCATTTACATCAGTAGCCGCAACGGCACAAATACTGTCATCATCAGCAGGAAAAATAATATAGTTCCAACTGCTGCCGCCTTCATTGCCGGCACTGTTGGTAACTAAAATTCCTTTTTTTGCAGCGAAAGTTGCAGCTCTTGAAACCATAGTAGTGTTCTTATAAAAATCGTTGTAGGTATGATTAAACTGCGGATCATCAAACTGCATATAACCTAACGATGAAGAGATCATATCAACGCCAACACTATCTGCGAATTCCGCTGCAGCAGCCCAATTATGTTCTTCTATCGGGTATTCTGAGTTTGCATTTTCGCTGCGCAACAACCAAAAGCTTGCATCAGGCGCGGTGCCCACCATTACACCCGGAACATTTGATGCAATTGTGCTTAAGCAAAGTTCACCATGATCATAATCTTCATTCACACTATTATCAAAATCCACAAAATCTTTTTCGCCTAAAAAACGATTATGTTTTCTTGTACTGTCAAATGCTGTTGTGGTTTTATAGTGATAAAAACCTGCATCAATAATTGCAATTGTCATTTCTGCGCCGGTAAAGCCTTTATTATGCAAAAACTCACCATCATGAATATGAATCTGATCATAAGAATTTCCATACAAATAATGGTTTGACTTAACGCCTGCAGATTTTAATGCAATTGAATTAAATGGTTCCACTTTTTCGTTAAACTTATTAATTAAAGGTTTGCCTGTTGTTGAGGCCGGGCCAACAGGGTTAACACTTTGTACAAATGAGAGTTGCTTAATTGCATTTACTGCAGATGTACTGGTAGTATATATAAGAATTTGATTTAGCCATTTTGACTGGCTTAAATAACTTACCGCACCCTGGGCCAGCACTTGCGTAATATATGATGGATTAACCGGCAGATCAGAACTGTCTATTGCAATGTTATAACGCTGTCTTCGCAGAATTGACTTGTGGGAAAGATATTGAATTGGTTTATTTAAATGATAAGGACTATTGTTTTTATTCTTAAATACCACAACATATTTTGAATATTGTTGAGCAGAAGCGTTAAAAGATATTATGCAAAAACAAATCAGTAATAAGATTAGTGTATAAAATTTTCTCATGACAAAGTTTTAATAAAAATAATGATTGACTTTATTGAAAGTCCAAAAACGTTTATTGTTTAATACGAATCAAATTTAAAATGATTCCATAACTATCATCTTCAAAACGTGCAGGCGATGGTGTTGGTTGCCATGTCCAATGCAGGAAGTTTTTATAAATCAGTCCTGTATTGTATGCATATACTTCAACTGAATAGTTGCGTTGCTGATAATATTGCGGATCAAAATCACCTTCAGGAGAAGTTTCATCACGCTGATGAACAACCACACTGCTGTCAATACTGCCTGCTAATGTTGTATAAGATAAATTCACAGAATCATATATAAAATCCCAATCATCCAGATATTGAAATGGGCTTGTTGCAGAACGCGTATCAATATATCTATTTCCTTTCCAGCTTTTGCCTGCGCTTATGGGGCTAATTAATTTTATAAAACGCAGGTTATTATCGTCTACAACTTCAACATCATTGTTAGTTGGGGTTACATAATAAGTAGAAATGTTTTGCCACGAACTTTCTTCTAATGTATCTGTTATAAAACGATAAACGGGCCATGATGTTCTTCCGGCATTATCTGAAAAAGAAACGCCAACACTGTCTTTTAAGTGATAGCTATGTACAATAAGCTCTGTTCCAAAGGGAGGAATTGTTGTTGAATCGAGCCTGTAAAACCAAACCCGTCCCGCCGCTAACGGATAATAATCCTTCGCTTGTGCATAGTTAGGTACATAATCTTTTTTACAAGAGAAAAAAGCTGAAATAGTAATTACAATAACCCATGCAATTCTTGTCCTCATACGCCGGTAAACTAAATATTTTATTAAAGATTGAAACGTTTTCTTTTAGCTTTTCTTATTTAAGCAAGGTTCTTTATATTTGCACCCCTTTATGGCCCCGTAGCTCAATTGAATAGAGCATTTGACTACGGATCAAAAGGTTTCAGGTTTGAATCCTGACGGGGTCACCAGTTTCAGCTTTGGGCAACTTTTAAGTTGCCTTTTTTATTTGCTCTAAACCCTTGCCTGTTAACATACAACGTAGAAACTGTTTTTAAAAATATGTATTAACCAAGCGGATGCAGTTTCAAACGCAAAAAATAAATAGTCTATTTCAATTAATCCTGCAAAGCGAAAGACAACCTATAAGTTAAGCAGAGAACCAATTGAATGGCTTTATTCAGTATGCAAATCATGCCATGACAAACAACACCACTGACAAACTGAAATGCCGAACGCGCAACACTACTATTTGCAATAGCAATGGCGATAAGCCCAGCTACAATAGAATGTCTCTTCCGTTCTCCGTATGTCCTCGATTGTAACAATGAATTCGCAAGATAGCATCTGGTGTAATGAAATTCATAGCAGCGCAATCTGTAGATAGGAAAGTGGATAAAAAAATATAATCAGCTAAGTTTT
>JAFBAF010000013.1 GCA_019247895.1 Parafilimonas sp.
TTAAGCACTGCCAACTGGCCTTTAATAATTGGTTGTTTTATTTTTTATTTTCTTGGTGGCTATCTTTTTTATGCATCCTTGTTTGCAGCAGTTGGTTGCGTTACGGAAGATATTCAAAGCTCGCAAAGCCTTACATTGCCCATAACAATGCCTGTGATTTTTTCTTTCATCATCGGCACAAATGCAGTGCAGGTGCCCGATAGTTCGCTTGCAATTTGGGCAAGCATCATTCCGTTTTCATCACCCATAGTAATGATGTGCCGCATTGCTTACGGTGTGCCCGGTACTGTACCTTACTGGCAATTGATTGCAAGTGTCGTTGCATTAATTGCAGGGTTTATATTTACCACGTGGTTAGCCGGAAAAATTTATCGTACAGGCATTTTAATGTACGGCAAAAAAACATCCTGGAAAGAAATGTGGAAGTGGGCATTTCGAAAATCATAATTAGGGGCTTTCATCGGTCCATTCTTTTATCAGCTTTAGTTCCGGCTGTTCGTTGCAAGTCCTCGCTTCGCTGCGGGCTTTCCACTTCCATCCGGCAGCCTTTTATCAGTTGATTATATTTCAACATAAAAATTACAATCTTAATTTTTTATGTTTACAGCATAATTATCTACAATGAGTGAAAATTATAATCGCCGTCAATTTGTAAAAGATGTTGCCGCTTCAGGTTTAGCCATCAGCGCGATCAATGCGCCGCTTCAATTATTTGCTTCTCCTAAAAAAGATGTAGTAAGAATTGGAATGATTGCAACCGGTTTGCGCGGACAAAGTCATCTTGAAGAATTTTTAAAACGCAACGATGTTGAAGTTGTAGCAATGGCAGATCCTGATAAAGGCATGATGGCAGATGCACAAAAACTCATTGCTCAATACAAAAAGAAAGCACCGGCAGAATATACAAATGGCAATTATGATTATCGAAACTTATTAAAGCGTGATGATGTTGATGCAGTGATTATTGCGTCGCCGTGGGAATGGCATGTTGAACAGGCAATTGATGCAATGCATGCAGGAAAAATAGCAGGCGTTGAAGTTTGCGGTGCAATAAAATTGCAGGATTGTTTTGATGTTGTAAAAACGCATGAGCAAACAAAAATTCCAATAATGATGATGGAAAATGTTTGCTACAGAAGAGATATAATGGCTGTATTAAACATGGCACAAAAAGGAATGTTTGGCGAGTTGTTGCATTTGCATGGCGGTTATCAGCACGATTTGCGTGGTGTATTATTTAATGATGGGAAAACGCCTTACGACAGCGGTGTTGAGTTTGGTGCAAAGGGTTACAGCGAAGCAAAATGGAGAACGAATCACTACGTTACCCGAAACGGTGAATTATATCCAACGCATGGCTTGGGACCGGTTGCCACGATGATTGATATTAATCGCGGCAATCGTTTAACAGCGTTGTCGTCTGTATCAACAAAAGCAAAAGGTTTGCATCGCTACATCGTAAATTATCCGGCCAGTGGTGGTGAAAATAATCCTAACGCAAACGTAAAATTTAAAGAAGGCGATATTGTTACTACACAAATTCAAACTGCAAATGGTGAAACAATTATTTTAACCCATGATACATCTTCACCACGGCCATATAATCTTGGCTTTCGTGTGCAAGGCACAAACGGTTTATGGATTGAGCAAGGCGCAGGTGAAACAGAGACGGGCTTAATTTATTTTGAAGATAAAAGTCCAAAAAAACATACGTGGGAAAACACAAAAAAATATATGGTTGAATATGATCATCCTTTATGGAAACATTTCTCAAAAGATGCAGAAGGCGCAGGACACGGTGGCATGGATTTCTTTGTTGACAATGCTTTCATCGAATGTATAAAACGTAGTGCTGAATTTCCATTGGATGTGTACGATCTTGCAACATGGTATTCAATCACACCTTTGAGTGAAAAATCAATTGCGGAAGGTGGAACACTGCAGCAGATTCCTGATTTTACAAATGGAGCATGGCAAACACGTAAACCTATATTTGGTTTAAGTAATGAGTTTTGATGCGAGGTATGATGTAACAGGTAAGGTGTATGGTGTATCACTTTATTCAGAAATTATTTTATAATGTGCGCATGCATAAATTAAATTCAACGCTGTACTTTTAAGATCTTTCAGAAAATAATTTACTAATAAATTTTAATCTTCAGAATTGCACTTATTATTTATGATTGTTGATCTTAACTTTTAAATATACTTCACATGAAACGCAGGCATTTTATTCAAAATACATCAGCATATTTAGCAGGCGCAGCTTTATTACCTAAAACATTACCGGCGGTAAAAAAAGTTGCTGCGAGCGATAAAATCCGCATTGGTGCGATTGGTATTCATGGAATGGGATGGACAGATCTAACTACTTTAATTAAACATCCCGAAGCTGAATGTGTTGCTTTATGTGATGTTGACGGCAATGTATTGAACCAGCGTGTTGGTGAATTAAAAAAACAAAACATCAGTGTAGCTGCATATACTGATTACCGAAAATTGTTAGAGAATAAAGATATTGATGCAGTATTGATCGCAACGCCCGATCACTGGCATTGTAAAATTATGGTTGATGCATGTATGGCGGGTAAAGATGTGTATTGCGAAAAACCTGTCGGCAATTCAATTATTGAATGTGCAACAATGGTTGCAGCGCAAAAAAAATATAACCGTGTTGTACAGGTTGGCCAATGGCAGCGCAGTAATAAACATTATTCAGATGCAATGGACTTTGTTCACACCGGAAAATTGGGTAACGTACGTTTAGTAAAAGCGTGGGCATACCAGGGCTGGATGGAATCTGTGCCTGTTAAGCCTGATAGCGCACCGCCGGCCGGTGTTGATTATGATATGTGGTTAGGCCCGGCAGAAAAAAGGCCATTCAATCCAAATCGTTTTCATTTTAATTTTCGCTGGTATTGGGATTATGCCGGCGGTTTAATGACAGACTGGGGTGTGCACATGATTGATTATGCGTTGCAGGGTTCCAACGCAACTGTTCCAAAAAGTATTATGGCAAGCGGCGGCAAGTTTGCTTATCCTGATGATGCCGAACAAACGCCCGATACATTAGTTGCAGTATATGATTTTGGCAATTTTAATATGTTGTGGGAACATGCAACCGGCATCAATGACGGGCCTTATCAAAGAGATCATGGTGTTGCATTTATAGGCAATAACGGAACGCTTATCGTTGATCGCGGTGGGTGGGAAGTGATACCTGAAGTAAAGAGCGGCAAAACTCAGATGGATGCTGTGGCACGGCAACCAAAAGTTGATGACGGAATTTTATTGCATACAGGCAATTTTTTACAAGTAGTGAAATCAAGAAAGATGGAAGATTTAAAATGCCCTGTGCAAGATGCGGCGCATGTTGCAACTATTTGCGATATGGGCAACATTGCATTTAGAACCGGCAGAAAAATTTATTGGGATGATGACAAGAAAAATTTTACGGATAAAGATGCGAATGAATTACTCGCTGCAAAATATCATAATGGTTATGAGTTGCCAAAGGTTAGTATTATGTAACCAGCAATAGTTTTCATGGCATCACGGTTGTGTTACTCCCTTGTACTGCAGATGCAAGTGTCAACATAAGTCATCACATAAAATTTCAACTTTTATTTTTTCTCACTATGTTGTATGTTGCAACACTTCTCAAACAATAAATCAATATAGCCCACATGATCAAAAGAATTATTGTATCTGCTGCCTGCATTTTTAGTTTAATTGTCGCAAAAGCACAAAATGAAGCAGACACTGCAACCATGTATCCCGGCTTGTATTATCATGGCGATACTACTAAACCTGAAGCGACTGAATTTTATAAACCTGTTCCACCAATTGTTACACCGGGTAAAAATTTTGGTGACGCACCATCCGACGCAGTTATTTTATTTGATGGTTCAAGTTTAGATAAATGGGAATCTGCTAACGATACAACAAAGCCTGCGGATTGGATAATTGATGATGGGGAATTAACAGTAAATAAAAAAGGCGGTGGCAGCATTGAAACAAAACAACATTTTTTAGATTATCAATTGCATCTTGAATGGAAGGAGCCAACAGATATTCAAGGCAAAGGACAAGCCCGCGGTAACAGCGGTGTTTTTCTTGCATCAACCGGTCCGGGTGATGCTGGTTATGAAGTGCAGATCTTAGATTGTTATAATAACACTACATATGTAAATGGTCAAACTGCTGCAGTGTATAAACAAGGAATTCCTTTAGCGAATGCCTGCAAAAAACCTGGTGAATGGCAAACGTATGATATCATTTGGACAGCACCACGTTTCGACGCGTCAGGAAATTTAACTGATTCCGCAAGGGTAACAGTTTTACATAACGGTGTGCTTGTTCAAAACGATTTTCATTTACGGGGCGTAACAAGATACATCGGCTTACCTTATTATAAAGCACATGGCGCATCATCTGTTAAGTTGCAATCGCATGGCGACCCAAGTAAACCAATTAGCTTTAGAAATATTTGGATCAGGCCTTTGGATTAATTTTTTTAAAATTATTTGTTAGGCTGCTTAATCATTTATTTAAGCAGCCTTTTTATTTAATTATTCTTTAGAACTGTTCAACATGATAATAATACCCGTGCTTCAATCATTTTAACAAATAAAAGCCGCCCTTCCGGCAAAAAGGATTTTAATCTGCGTTGTGCTGGTACTTTTATTTACGTATCATTTAGCGAAACAGGAAAAAGCAACTTTTAAGAGCAGAAAGGTGCAGTAAGTATCAATAGAATTCAAAATGGTATTGGTTAAACATTATCTCTATTTCTATTTAAGTATATGATGCTTAAGCATAAAGCACGATGATAATGCAATATGCTGCAAGAATAAAACATTCAGTCTGCAATTATTTCTTTTAAAAAAACAAAAAACCAATATTGCAGCAATGATTACAAGAAAATAAATATACTGGATTTGTTCATTACGCTGCATGAAAGTTTTATTTACTTTACAGCCCTGAAAAATTAATGTGTTTTAAGTTATGGGTAGAATTTTTGAAGTTAGAAAAGCCACCATGTTTGCCCGTTGGGACAGGATGGCAAAGCAGTTCACACGTGTTGGAAAAGAAATTGCAATTGCTGTAAAGGCCGGAGGGCCGGATCCTGCAACCAACCCTGCACTTCGCCGTTGCATGCAAAATGCGAAAAGCGTGAATATGCCTAAAGATCGCGTTGAAGCTGCAATAAAACGCGCAATGGGAAAGGAGATGGACAATTATGAGGAAATTTTATACGAAGGTTATGGTCCTCATGGCGTTGCTTTACTTGTTGAAACCGCAACTGATAATCATGTAAGAACCGTTGCTAATATTAAGAGCTATTTTAATAAAGGCGGTGGCGCTTTAGGCAATAGCGGCAGCGTAAGTTTCCAGTTTAAAAAAATGGGGGTATTTAAATTAAAGCCGGAAGGTTTAAACGTTGATGACCTGGAACTGGAATTAATAGACTTTGGTTTGGAAGAAATGGGTGAAAGCACCGATGAAAATGGCAATGATGTTTTGGTTTTGCGTAGTGCTTTTGTTGATTTTGGCAAACTGCAAAAAGCTTTGGAAGATAAAGGCATTACACCTTTAAGCGCTGAAATAGAATGGATACCGCAAAGTACCGTGCCCGTAAGTGAGGCACAAGCCGAGGATGTAAGTAAATTGATCGAAAAGTTAGAGCAAGACGATGATGTAAGTAAGGTGTTTCATAACATGGGATAAGTTAATAGACCATTGAAAGAAGCAATTACTATGTAACAAATAACAAATCACTTATAACTTTTAATATAAATGACTTCTTTAAAAGATGCATTAAGGGGAACAGGAGTTGCTATTATAACCCCTTTTAAAAAAAATGGCGATGTTGATTATGATGCGTTGCATAAGATGATTGATTTCGTTATCGGCGGCGGGATTGAATATATTGTTACACTTGGCACTACAGGTGAAGCACCGACATTAAGTTCTCCTGAAAAAAAAGATGTAATTAAATATACCTGCGATGTTGTAAAAAAACGTGTGCCTGTTGTTGTTGGCATTGGAGGAAATAATACTGCTGAATTAATTCATGAGTTGGAAACTTTTCCGTTAGATGATGCAATCGCTGTGTTAAGCACATCTCCTTATTACAACAAACCTTCGCAGGAAGGATTATACGAACATTATAAAGCACTCGCAATAAATTCGCCTAAACCAATTTTGTTATATAACGTACCGGGCCGTACATCTAAAAACATCGAAGCCGATACAACAATACGTTTGGCAAATGATGCAGAAAATATTGGAGGCATTAAAGAAGCCAGCGGCGATTTTGCACAATGCATGAAAATTTTACGCGATGCGCCAAAAGATTTTCTTGTAGTAAGCGGCGATGATGCGTTGGCCATGCCGCAAATAGCTTGCGGTATGAACGGTGTCATCAGTGTTGCGGCCAATGCTTATCCCAAAGAATTTTCTGACATGGTACGAAGCAGTTTAAAATCTGACTTCAAAAAAGCAAAATCACTTAACGATCAACTGGTTGGCGCTTATGAATTAATGTTTGTCGAAAATAATCCTGCCGGTGTTAAAGCATTTTTATCTGAAATGGGATTGATAAAAAATAACCTGCGCTTGCCGGTAGTACCGGTTCAAAAAAAATTACAGGAAAAAATTAAGGAGTTTGTGAAGGGAAAGTAACGATTGTTAATTGCTTTAAGATTTAAAAAATATTATGCAGGTTATCTTTGCAAAATGAATGCATTGAAGCGGCCGAATATCAGAGATTTAAGTTTGGATGAATTGCAAAACTATTTTGCCGAAATAGGTGAGAAGAAGTTTCGTACAAAGCAAGTGTATGAATGGCTTTGGCAAAAACATGCCGGCAGCTTTGATGCAATGACTAACATCAGCAAAGACCTTCGTTTAAAATTAGCGGAACATTTCTCGTTGCCTGCCTTAACCATAAACACAACACAATACAGCGCAGACGGAACAGTAAAATCAAGGTTTAAAACTTTTGATGATCATTTTGTAGAAGGTGTTTTGATCCCGACTGAAGACAGGAAAACAGCTTGTGTTTCATCACAAATTGGTTGTAGTTTAAGTTGTAAGTTTTGTGCGACAGGAAAAATGGAACGGGAACGTAATTTAACCTTCGATGAAATATACGACCAGGTTGCTTTAATTAATGAACAAAGTGAAAGAATATACAATAAGCATTTAAGCAATATTGTTTTTATGGGCATGGGCGAGCCATTGTTAAATTATAATAATGTTTTGCGTGCCATAGAAAAAATTTCCGCAGAAGATGGTTTAGGCATGAGCCAGCGGCGTATTACTGTTTCAACAGCGGGCGTTGCAAAAATGATTAAGAAATTAGGCGATGATAATGTACGGTTTAAACTTGCGTTATCACTTCATGCAGCGAATGATAGGAAGCGAAATGAAATAATGCCCATCAATGAAACTAACAACATTAAAGCATTGATTGATGCACTGAATTATTTTTATCGTGCTACAAAAAATGAAGTAACATTTGAATATATTTTATTCAGAAATTTTAATGACTCGCAAAAAGATGCAGAAGAACTCGTAAAAATTTATCGCCAGGTACCGGCAGATTTAGTAAACATTATCGAATATAATCCGATTGATGGCGCATCGTTCGCAAAACCAGATGAAGAAACCATAGAAAAGTTTATGAAGTTTCTGGAAAGCAATCGTGTGAACGCAAGATTAAGAAGAAGCCGCGGCAAAGATATTGATGCAGCTTGCGGTCAGTTAGCAAACAAGGATAACTTTTAAAGCTGGTTTAAATAATCGTTTATGAGTTTTATCTCAAAACCTTTTTGTTGCATGTAATCTTTTATCTTTCTCTTTTTGATGAAGATGTTTTTCTCTGATTTTAATGTTGCCAATTTTTTATCTGCAACATTCAAAAACGTTTTATTGTAATCTGATGTTGTTATTGCTGCCAATGCTTTGCGAATACAATACTCGCTTACCTGCTTTTGTTTCAACGCATATTTTATTTTCTGTTTGCCCCATTGTTTTGTTCTGAAATGACCGCCCGCATAAGCAATCGCAAAGCGTTCTTCATTCAAAAAATCTTCTTCAATTAATTGCGTCAGCAATTGTTCAACTTCATTTTTATGCAGATTTAATGAATACAATTTATCACGCACTTCACTGTGGCAACGTTCCTGGTATGCGCAGTAATGTTTTGCTTTTTGTAAGGCGGCGAGTAAAGAGTCTTGCATTAAATTTTGTCAGATTTTTTTTGGTTACCAGCTAACGAACACATGGCATCGTTCAGTCTGTCGCGTACTTGATGCGGGATCTCAACACTTTACTGAATATTTCATAGTATCTTTAGTTCTCTATTCAGTCATTATTATTTGCATTACACATCTTAAAAATCAAAATTTGGACGCAACCATTTTTCGGCTTCTTCTATGCTCATATTTTTTCGCTTTGCATAATCTTCTAACTGGTCTTTTCCGATCTTACCCAATCCAAAATAATGGCTTTGCGGATGCGCAAAATACCAGCCGCAAACAGATGCCGGCGGATTCATTGCAAGACTTTCTGTTAACTCAATACCGATGTTTTCTGTAACATTTAAAAGATTAAACAGTTTTATTTTTTCAGTGTGATCAGGGCATGCAGGGTAACCCGGCGCCGGACGAATACCATTATATTTTTCATGAATCAATTCATCTGCTGAAAGCGTTTCATCTTTATCATAACCCCAATATTCTTTTCGCACTTTTTGATGTAAACATTCTGCAAAAGCTTCCACCATTCTATCAGCTAAAATCTGCACCATGATCTTATTATAATCATCATTTTCTGCGGCAAATTTTTCTATGTGTTGTTTAGCACCATTAATTGTTACAGCAAATGCGCCCATGTAATCAGAAGCAGCCCCACCTAAATCCTCCCCTAAGGGGAGGACTTTGGCAACATCTTCATTCTCTACATCAGGCAGCTTGTTTAAAGTTTCTAATATTTTATTTAAAACTTTTTCTGTTTCATTTATTACCTGATAATTTTCAAACCTTATAACTGTATATCCATTTTCTTTTAAGATCTCTGTTCTTAATTCATCATTCATTTGGTTTTCTGAAACAAAATGAATGTTTCCATCAAGCTCAACAATCAATTTTTTTCTTAAGCAAACGAAGTCTGCAATAAATTGAAGTATGATATGCTGTCTTCTGAATTTATAGTCTTCTAATTTTTTTCCTTTCAATAATTGCCATAAACTTTTTTCAGCTTCAGTTGGATTTTGCTTTTGTTGTTCTGCATAGTCTTTTAAAATATTATACAACGTTGGGTCTGCAGTTTGATAACGAAAGTTTGAATAAGTTGGCCTTGTGCTTTGGAAGCCCTTCCCTTTGGGAAGGGTTTGGGATGGGCTTATAAAATCGGCTAAAGAAAAATTAAATTGTCCTTGCGCTTTTTTTGATTGTTGTCTTAAAAACTCAAGATTGACTTCGCCTTCCTTTGTTTGCAATGTAACTGTATCTCTATTATTGCTTTGTGCAGGCCAAAAGCCAATCACACCTTTTGCGGTGAACCAATGTTCATCAATTATTTTTTGTAATAATGATCGTGCATCGTTGTACAATTTCGTTGCTTCTTTACCAAAGTTTTTATCTGATAAAACAGCGGGAAATTTACCCGGCATTTCCCAACCAATAAAGAACGGACCCCAATCAATATATTCAGCGATGATCGCCAAATCAAAATCATCAAACACTTTTACTTCATCAATTGCAGGTTTTGTTGGTTGATAATTTTCCCAATCAAAATTTTCTCTTACTGCAACAGCTTCTTCATAAGAAATTAAATTTTTCTGCCCCTGTTTATTAAGAAATTGTTTACGTAGACCATCATACTCATTTTGAACATTATTTAGTAATTCAACCTTTTGTTGCTTGTTCAAAAGATTAGTAACAACTGTTACACTTCTTGATGCATCCAACACATGGATAACACCATTTTCATATTGCGGTGCAATCTTAACAGCAGTGTGCGTTCTTGATGTTGTTGCGCCGCCAATCAATAAAGGTTGTTGCATGTTACGACGTTTCATTTCATGCGCCACATGCACCATTTCATCAAGCGATGGTGTGATCAATCCACTCAAACCAATCACATCAACTTTTTCTTTTTCTGCAGTATCTAAAATTTTATCTGCAGGCACCATCACACCTAAATCAATCACATCATAACCATTACAACCTAATACAACACCAACGATATTTTTACCAATATCGTGCACATCACCTTTAACTGTTGCCATTAAAATTTTTGATGCGCTGCTGCCTGTTGCATTTGGATTATTTTTCTTTTCTTCTTCAATAAACGGCGTTAGATAAGCAACACTTTTCTTCATTACTCTTGCACTCTTTACAACCTGTGGTAAAAACATTTTGCCGCTACCAAAAAGATCGCCCACCACATTCATTCCATCCATTAACGGGCCTTCAATAACATGCAACGGCTTTGGATATTTTTGTCGTGCTTCTTCTGTATCAACATCAATATAATCTGTAATGCCATTCACTAACGCATGCTTCAATCTTTCTTCAACTGTTGTATTACGCCATGCATCATCTTTCTTTTCTTCTTTGCCTTTTTGTTTAACTGTTTCTGCAAACGCAATTAATTTTTCTGTTGCTTCATTGTTATCATTATTGCGATTGAGAATTACATCT
>JAFBAF010000205.1 GCA_019247895.1 Parafilimonas sp.
TTACAAAACCTTTTATTCTTTTTGCCTGTATCTTTTTTTTATACATACTCCGCTATTTATTTTTTACTGCCACGCTACATATTAACAGGTAAATATTTGCAGTTGGTTCTTATTCTTATTTTAATAAGTGCTGTATTTATTGCCATCTCTTATTTAATAAGCATTTCTTTCGATATAAAACTTGCATATGACCAACCTATAGAGCGTGCAGAATTTATTCGCCGTTTAGATTTTATTTATACCAATGGTTTTGTACTGCCTTTTGTAGTAAGTGGCTTTGCAGCAGGTATTAAAATGGGCAAGAATTTTTATTTACAACAAAAAAGAAACGAGCAATTAGCCAAACAAAAAATAGAAGCAGAAGTGCAGTTGTTGAAAAGCCAGGTACATCCGCGTTTTTTATTTCATTCTTTAAACAGTATTTATAATGATATGCTGAACGGCGCAAAACAATCGCCGGAAATGTTGCTGAAGCTTTCTGAACTGCTGAGTTATATTTTATATGAAAGCGATAAGGCGATGTCTTTAGAAAAAGAATTGCTGCTGTTAAAAAATTATATTGCTTTGGAAAAAGCCGGTTGGGGAAAAAATTTAATTGTACATATTAGCGATAATATAAAAACAGAGGAGCAATCTATAGAGCCTTTATTGTTGTTGCCGCTTGCTGAATATATTTTTATTCATGCAGATAAAAATAGAAACAATGAACTGCTGTTAACACTGAACATGCAATTAATACAACAGCAATTTTATTTTACTATTGAAGGCAAATCATCGTTTGAAAAAAATTTTTTCAGCGATGGTGCACAATTATTACAGGTACAAAAAAGATTGCAGGCGCAATATCCAAACAAACACGAGTTTAATTTAACAAGCGATGAAAACAGCATCTTTATTTCTCTTTCACTTCAATTAAAAAATAAACATCTCAATTAACCTTATAAAACTTACCTTATGAAAAAAAATATTTTTATCATTTTGTTTTTTCTTTTCACATCCACTTATAGTTTTTCACAAGGCTGCATTCCTATCAGGAGTATTACAGGTTTTGGTCAATATAATTTTACTGATAATGCATATTCAACTTCTGAATGGCAATTAAATTTTACAAACCGTTATTTTAAATCGTTTCGCGATTTTAGCGATAAAAATGATTTGCACACGCCACCCGAAAATGAATCAGTAAATAAAATTTATACACTCGATATTTCTATTGATAAATTATTTAAAAATGGTTGGTCATTAGCAGCAGAGTTTCCCATTACAGCTGCGCAAAGAACATCATCTATTGAGCATGGTGGTTTTAATACGCCCAGGCATACAACACACGCTTTTGGTATGGGAGATTTGCGTGTAACAGCATATAAATGGTTATTGCTGCCTTTGCCAAATCAAAAGTTTAATATACAGCTCGGTATTGGTTTAAAATTTCCAACAGGTGATTATAAAGTGCAGGATTATTTTTATAGAAACGATACAACAAAAGTTTTATCAGCAGTTAATCCTTCTATTCAATTAGGTGATGGCGGCACAGGAATTATTACAGACTTTAATACATTTTATGTGATCAATAAAACAGTTAGTTTGTATGGAGATTTTTATTATCTCATCAATCCAAAAAATCAAAACGGCACTTTATATGATTTTGGAAAAGACCCTACACCGTTGCAATTGCAGGCTAATGCTGTTAACACAAGTGTGCCGGATTTTTTTTCTTTGCATGCTGGTGTAAATTTCAATATGAAAAATTTATCGTTGTCTGCTGCAATAAGAGATGAGGGTTCACCTGTGCATGATTTAATTGGTGAAAGTGATGGAGCAAGAAGGGCCGGTCATTATTTTTCTGTTGAACCGGGTATTGTTTACAAAATGAAAAGAACAACTTTGTTTGGTTATGTTCCGATTTTTATAGCTAGGAATTTAAAGCAAACTGTTCCCGATAAAAACATAACAAAAATAACAGGCGTGTATAAACCAAGCCCTGGTGGTTCTGCAAACTATATGATAATAGCAGGTATAAGTTTTAAATTATAAGATGCTGCATGACCAGGCATGAGTTTATATTCACTAAAAAATTTCCTGAAAGATTATACAGGCATATACTGTTTTGGATTGCTTATTATTGTTTTGAATTGATAGCATTCATTCATCCTTTTTTAGAGCGAACAACTTTTAAAAAGTGGTTGGTAGTTGAATTAGTTGAAACCTTTTGCCATGTTACCATTCAGATATTTTTTTGTTATATGGTAATATATTTTTTATGGCCGAAGTTTTTAGACAAAAAAAAATATTTTTCTTTTGGCTTAGGCATATTGCTTTTGCTCATCTTACTTAATGGAATTTATTATGTTGAGCATATTAGCATTTTTAAATCACTTCATGATTATGCAGGTATGCCGTTTTGGAAAGGCACGCCATTAATATTGTGGTTTGGTTTCATTTCAACTTTAAGCCTTACGCCAAAGAGCACCAGTGTTGCAATTGCTATTAAACTTTTGAAACGGTTTTATAATAAGCTGCAGGAAAATCAACAGCTCACAAGAGAAAATGCAAATGCAGAATTGCAATTATTAAAAGCACAAATACACCCGCATTTTCTTTTTAATACATTGAATAATATTTATGCGTTTACACTTAATAAATCAATGCAGGCGCCGCAGTTAGTGATGAATCTTTCAGACACATTGCAATATATGATTACTGATTGCGAAGCCGACATGGTTTTGCTTGACCAGGAATTAAAAATGATAAATGATTATGTTGATTTAGAAAAAGTACGTTATGGAAACCGCCTTGATTTCGCAATAGAAATTGTTGGAGATACTGCAAATAAAAAAATTGTTCCGTTATTAATGATTCCATTTATAGAAAACAGTTTTAAGCATGGTGCCAGTAAAATGCTTCGCGATGCATGGATAAAATTATCTATACAGGCTGATGAAAATGTTTTGCATTTCACATTAACTAACAATAAACCAGCACAAGAAATAATTGCTGAAAAAGGCGGTATTGGTTTAAGCAATGTGCAAAAAAGATTGGAGCTTTTATATCCACAACAACATCTGTTAACCATAGAATCTACCACACACACTTTTACTGTAAACATGCAAGTTCCATTGGAGAAAATTGAAGAAGAAGTTGTAACTTGAAAACATTAAGCTGCACAAATGCTTAACAATAAAAAAATAATTTGCCTTGCTGTTGATGATGAACCTCCTGCATTGCAGGTAATAGAAAAATATATTGCTGCTGTTCCTGTGTTAGAATTGAAAGCATCAGTTAATAATGCTGTTGATGCGTTGTCAATTCTGCAAAACAATAAGATTGATTTAATTTTTCTTGATATACAAATGCCGCAATTGTTAGGTACAGATTTTATGCGTTCACTTATCAATCCACCCAAAGTAATTTTTACAACTGCTTTCAGAAAATATGCAGTAGATGGTTTTGAATTAGATGCTGTTGATTATTTACTTAAACCAATCTCGTTTGAGCGCTTTTTAAAATCAGTAAATAAAGTAATGCGCTTAAATATTACTGCTAATGAAAATGAATTGCATTTTAAATCTCCGCAAACAAATGCGGTTGCAGACAGCTTTATTTATTTACGTGCCGACAGAAAAAATATCAAAGTAAATTTTGATGATATTTTATTTATAGAAAGTTTGAAAGATTACATAAAAGTGGTTACAAAAGATAAAACGATTGTTACAAAACAAGCCATCTCTTCCATCGAAGAAAGTTTACCGCCTGATTTATTTATTCGTACACATCGTTCATTCATTGTTTCATTAAAAAAGATTGAATCATATACACCTGATTTAATTCAAATTGATAAATACGAATTGCCAATAAGCCGTAGTTACAGGCATGAAGTAGAGAAAATATTGAAACAAAAATAGATTCAACATTTAATTCAAACCTTTACATTCGCCGCTTTAATACTTTTATGAATATTCTTCTTTTAGGCAGTGGCGGCAGAGAACATGCACTTGCATGGAAAATTGCTCAAAGCAAACATTGCGAGCAATTATTTATAGCCCCCGGTAATGCGGGCACTTTGCAATGTGGAAAAAATATAAATATTGGCTTGAATGATTTTGAAGCGATCAAAAAGTTTGCGCTTGAAAATAATATCGAAATGATTGTTGTGGGTCCTGAAGAACCTTTGGTAAAAGGTGTGTATGATTTTTTTGCAAACAATGATGCAACCAAAAATATAATTATTATTGGGCCATCCGCAAATGGTGCACAATTAGAAGGCAGTAAAGCTTTTTCAAAAAAATTTATGCAGCGCAATAACATTCCAACGGCTGCGTATGCTGAGTTTACAAAAGATAATTTTGAAGAAGGTAAAAAATATATTCAGCAACATGCAACACCGGTTGTTTTAAAAGCTGATGGTTTAGCTGCGGGTAAAGGTGTTGTTATTGCAACAACAACTGAAGATGCATTAAATACATTTGAAGAGATGATCATCAATCAGCAGTTTGGTGAAGCTTCGAGTAGAGTTGTTATTGAAGAATTTTTAGATGGAATTGAGTTGAGTGTTTTTGCATTAACGAATGGAAATGATTATAAGGTTATTGGCGCTGCAAAAGATTATAAACGTATTGGTGTTGGCGACACAGGTTTAAATACTGGTGGAATGGGTTGCGTGAGTCCGTTACCATTTTTAACTAATGCTTTCATGCAAAAAATTGAAACAAAAATTATTCAGCCAACGATACAAGGTTTGCAAAAAGAAAATATTATTTATAACGGTTTTATATTTTTTGGTTTAATAAAAGTTGGTGATGAACCTTTTGTTATTGAATACAATTGTCGCATGGGTGATCCTGAAACAGAAGTTGTAATGCCGCGTTTAAAAAATGACATTGTTGATTTATTTTTAGCAGTGCATAATAATACATTGAAGGATATTGTTATTGAATTCGATGAACGGGCATGCGCCACAATTGTTGCTGTGAGTGAAGGTTATCCCGCCGATTACGAGAAAGGTAAAGTGATTGAATTTGATAATTCGGCAATCCGGCAATTCGATAATTCAATCGTTTTTCATGCGGGAACAAAGATGAATGATAAAAAAGATGTTTTAACCAATGGCGGAAGAGTATTGGCAATTTCATCGTTTGGCTCAAATATTGCTGATGCAGTGCGACTTTCGAAAGAGGTGTTAAAGCATATTTGTTTTGAAGGAATGTATTTTAGAGATGATATTGGATATGAATTTGAAGTTAAAAGTCAAAATTAAAAATTCAAAAAAAGGAACATTCAAGTTCTAACTTTTTACTTTTGATTTTTGACTTATTGCTGAATAGAATTATTGAAGTACAAGTGAGTGACACAACGAAGTTTAATAGCAATTCTATCGCTGGTTACCAAAAAAAGTTTAGAACTAAAAAATTAAAGCTTGTGCATATTAACAAAAACCCTTGAAATTGAGGATTTCGTACCTTGTAAATTCAAATTATTTCTTACACCTTTGCGAACATTACAATAACAATTTAGTAACTACATATAAATGGGACTTTTTAATTTTTTTACACAGGAAATTGCGATTGACCTTGGCACCGCAAATACCCTGATTATACATAATGATGAAGTGGTGGTGAATGAGCCATCAATTGTTGCCTTGAATAGAAATAACCCGAAAGAAGTTTTAGCTGTTGGCAAACGTGCATTAATGATGCATGAAAAAACACATGAAAGCATTCGCACTGTTCGTCCCTTAAAAGATGGTGTGATTGCCGATTTTAATGCCGCAGAATTAATGATAAAGGAAATGATCAAAATGATCTATCCTAAAAAACCTTTGATTGCGCCAAGATGGAGAATGGTGATCTGTATTCCATCAAGTATTACTGAAGTTGAAAAACGTGCTGTGCGCGACAGTGCTGAACAAGCTGGTGCAACAGAAGTGTATTTGATTCATGAACCAATGAGCGCTGCACTCGGTATTGGTATCGATGTAGAAGAACCGGTTGGCAATATGATCATTGATATTGGTGGTGGTACAACAGGAATTACTGTAATTGCACTTGCCGGTATTGTTTGCGATCAAAGCATACGTATTGCAGGTGATGAATTTACCGCTGATATTATGGAGGCATTGCGACGCTATCATAGTTTATTGATTGGTGAACGTACTGCAGAACAAATAAAAATAACTATTGGCGCTGCAATGAAAGATTTGGAAGTTCCGCCTGAAGACATGGCTGTAAACGGTCGCGACCTTGTTACTGGAATTCCTAAACAAATTATGGTGAGCTACCAGGAAGTTGCTGAAGCCTTGGATAAATCAATTTTTAAAATTGAAGAAGCGATCTTAAAGGCTTTGGAAACAACACCGCCTGAGTTAGCTGCTGACATCTATCGCAGAGGTTTATATTTAACTGGCGGAGGTGCTTTGCTGCGCGGACTTGATAAACGGTTAAGTCAAAAAATAAAATTGCCTGTTCATATTGCAGAAGACCCGCTGATTAGTGTTGTAAGAGGAACAGGATTAGCGTTGAAAAATTATCAGCGTTATCCATTTGTAATGAAATAACTAAACCAAATCACAAGAACCAAATTCCAAAAATCAAATATGTATGTTTCATTTTAATTTTTGAATTTTAATTTATTTGGATCTTGTTATTTGATATTTGATTTTTAGTGAGAAACATAATAGCTTTTATACGCCACTTTTTCAACTTATTTCTTTTCATTGTTTTAATGGGAATTTCGCTTGGTATTCTCATTAATTATAATCAAACCTATAATGTTGTTTTTTCAAATATTGCTAATGAAACCACAGGTTCGGTTGGTGCGCAA
>JAFBAF010000189.1 GCA_019247895.1 Parafilimonas sp.
GCCTTTTTATATTGCTTAAAGGTCCGCTCCAGGCTGTTCCTAAATCAAAAAACTGTATTAATTGAAAATTACGAACAAAGGCATTGTTGATTGGGCTGCTGAAGAACGTTGTAAATACGGGTAATCTCAATTCACTGTTGATAACGAGATTATTACTTCCATTGGCAGCATTTTGATCAAAGCCTCTCAAGTTTAGAGCAAGCGTTTGAAATGCATACGGAACTGAAGGATCTGCAGTATTTATTTGATTGAATTTGGGCGACACCCATCCATCTTCACCACCTAAATAATAAATAAGCTTTGCATCACCAAAAGAAAAATCGCCGGCGCCTCTTAATGCCCAAATAAAGTTGCGGTAAATCTTTACATAATTGCGTGCATCAAAACCTACATTGGTAATTGTTTTCCCTTGTAATGAAGAACCTCCGCCGCCCGGAATAAAAAATTCTGTATAAATTTTCCATCGCAAACCATTCCAGATGTTATCTGCAGGGCTGATGGAATTATCGTAAACATATTCAACTCTTGCCAACGCGGTATTTGACACTGAATCTTTTATTTTTAATCCTCCTTCATAACCAAATCCTCCATAATACGGACGCAAAACGCCAATATCTTTTCTAAGTCCAACAGTAAGTCTTACGCTCTTTGTTTCATCAAACGGATAAGCAATGTTTGCCTGGTATAAATTGGTGATTACTTCATTATCAACAAAGCTTAAATCGACACCGCCAAATACAGAGGAAGTATCAATGCCTGAAAAAAAGCCGGGGTAATTTGTAACGTTACTTCGGTAATAAGTTAAACCCCAATCAACACGTTTACGGTAATTTTGATAGGTAACAAATACATCTTTATCAGTTAATGAAGTACCAAGCCGAAAACCGCCGATTAGTTTTACATCTTCCATAATATCACTTACCCCAACCCTGAATGTAAAGCTTACAGCATCGCTATTGGCAAGTTGTATTGGGCCTTGTTGGTTATAACCACCAAACGGCTGATAACGATTCACCAAAATATTATTTGTGAAACCAGCCAAAACATAGTCTGCTTCAAACTTCTTTTTGTAATCAAACAGCTTTGCTTTGTCTAAATAATTTACACGTGGTGGTATATATTCTTCCCGGCCAGAAGCTTGTGTTGAATCAACAGTTTTGTTGTTAGAAGAAGAGTCTTCAAACTCATTTTGAAACTGGCTGTTATTTTCCGTTTTTGGGGCTTCTGTAACCTCAACATTATTTGCACTTTGCAATTTTTCGGCGGTTATCATTCTGCGCACATAATCTGTTGGTCTTGCATTTATATTACGCTTACGTAAAGTAGCAGAATCAACACGCAACTTGTATAAAAATTTATAATCACCTTCACGTCTTACTTCGCTTACCTGGTCATTATTGCCTGCAACTCTTGTTTCAAGCAAACTGCTCTGATAATTTGTTATTGGAAAAGTGTAGGTGCTATCCTGGTAAACTTTAAAATAACTAATACTGTCAGGCTGCGACTTTTGCCATGCACGCAATGTTGAATCCATGTCCTTCGTATCTGGATTGTGCAGCACATCCTCACCAATATAATACAATGTGTCGATGCCGCCGGTTTGCGTTGTAAAAAAACCTGCCCAGCGATTATTGATACCGTTTTCATCACTTACAAATGTGAAATGATTTTGATTGTATTGCATTGGGTAACGTGCATCACCGTATTTCATATTTGTTAGCTGGGTAATTTGCCTGAATTCGCTGTTATTATTTATATCAGCCAAAAAAATATTGAAATGATTTCTGCTTGGTAAAACAGTATCGCCAACCGGTGCATTTATGCCTGGCCTGTTTGATGCGAAAATTATTCCAAGCCTTCCGGGAAATGATACAAATGTTGGATCAAGATCGTCATACACATCATTCGTTATTGGCTTTATTTCTCCGTTATCAATTCTGTACGTGTAAATATCACTATGGCCATTTTTAACTGCGCTTAATACGAGTGTGTTAGCGTTGAAAATAAATCCTGCGTCGAGTATTTGATCAAATCCTTCAATCTCCTGTTTAAAGCGCTTAATATTGGCTACAACATCATACACGAACATGTCTGTTTTTCCTTCTTTTGTGTAAATGCATAACAAGCGGGAACCTTTTCCATCCCAGGCAAGAATAGGCATGTTGGGATTCATATCGCCGGTAATGGTACGTACGCCGTAATCAAGCAAAGTTTTTTCTGCATATAAATTATCGTAGTATTTTACCTTATACACACCTTTGGTGAATTTTACAACAGCGTAAGAATTATTTTTTGCATTTGGATTTGCAGCAAAATGATAATAATCGCTTTTACTTACATCTTCTACTACCGATAATTTTCCCCGTGGCGCATTGCGGCGCTGCTTAATATCATCCACATAACGCTGCTGTTCATCGTTCATAAAATCGGCAAGCACATATTTAAATTTTTTCTTGCAAATTTTTTCAGAAGCCGTGTTTAAACTTTTATACAATCTGGCGAGATATAAAAAATAAGTAACGTTTTGAGGTTTATATTTTCTTGATATGTAATACCAAAAAGCGTGGCCGGCTAATAGCGGTTTATCAAAAGCAAACTGGTAAAAGTTATTATAATCACCGCTCAACATTATATTTTTTAAAGCATCGTCTTTCTCAATGCTCCACGGTTCAGCAATGTAGTCAACATAGCCATCGGTTAACCATTGTGGCAGATCAAGCAATGCCTGGTTGCTTGCAAATTCGCCAATATCATCACCAAACAAAATATTATCAGTAAGCACTTTTGCAATGCCTTGCCGCACACTTAAACGAAATGTGTTGTGATTACCATCAAAATAAAGAGGAATGCGATTGTTCACCAGTTTCGTTAGGCCACCGGCATTTTGCCAGTCAATACCCAAGCCAATATTGCTCGATTTATAATCTTCATAATTATTATAAATTACAAGCGTTGCACGCCGTTGCAATGAGTAATCTATTGCCGTTTCAATAGAGTCTAATTCTTCTTCGGCCAATTGCACTACAAACTTTGCAAGCTCCAAGCCATCTTGATTGTAGTACACATTAAAGTTTGTGCTTTGATAAAATTTCCAGTCAAATTTTTTATACTGAACCCGGTTTTTTCCAAAATCAACGGTATTAACCTGGGCAGAAAGAAAAATGGGTAAGAGCAGCAGTGATAATCCAAGTACGAATTCCGTTCTCAAACGTTTACTTTGCATAATGATCATTAAAATCTAAAATTAGTATAATTACTTGTAAAGGATTTGCAAACAACATGATAAAAGTAGAGTATTTTACATTTAATCCGCTTGCCGAAAACACTTATGTGTTGAGCAACGAAAAAGGTGCTGCGCTTATTATTGACCCGGGCTGTTATTTTACAGAGGAGGAGAAAATTTTAAAAGATTACATAGATGAGAACAGTTTAAAACCGGTACAATTATTAAACACGCATTGCCATTTAGATCATGTGTTTGGAAACAATTGGGTGTATGAAAATTACGGCCTTGAATTGTATATGCACCAGGGCGAACAAACTGTTTTGGAATTAGCGCCAACTGTTGCCAATATGTATGGCTTGGGATTTACAAATTATAAGGGAGCACTGCATTTTATAAATGAAGATGATGACATTGTTATAGGAAATGACAGGTTGAAAGTTTTATCTACTCCGGGGCATTCGCCGGCAAGTATTTGTTTTTATTGTGCAGCGCAAAACCTTGTAATTGGTGGTGATGTTTTATTTAATGAAAGTATCGGGAGGTTTGATTTGCCGGGTGGTAACGAACAACAGTTATATAAAAGCATTAAAGAAAAATTATACTCTTTACCTGGTGAAACAATTGTTTATCCCGGTCATGGAGAACCAACTACAATTGGTCATGAAAAAAAATATAATCCCTTTGTTCGCTTAGGTTAATTGTAATCCATCTGAACCGGAGACATTTTTGTGTGCTTGCTTTTCAAATATTTTTCGTGAATGATCTGGCTCATTGGCTTTTCATACACTTTGCTTTCTATCCATGAGATTACATCGAGATAAGCAAAAGCTCTTGTTTCGAAACGATTTTTTTCCAGGTGTTTAATTCTGTATAAAAAATGCTCAAGCTCGGGCTTTAATTCTTTTGAAGATACTTGCAGGGAGCTGCGAATAAATTTAAATATCTCTTCTTCTACCACCGAAAAATTTTTCATCTTGGCCATAAACCTGTAAACAGATCTTGCAAGCGATTCAATAATTGCATCATTACCTAATTCATAATGCGCCATTAAATGCAATAATCTTGCATAACATTGCAGGTCAATGCGAAGGTTTCCATGATCATTAATAATGCGCTGCAGGTAATCAATGCATATTGCATATTCGCCGCTTCCAAAATATAACATGGATATTTTATAATTGAAAACAAGAATGCGGTGCATGTCAACGTAAGATGCATATTCCTGCAAACCTGCTTCAATTGAAGGAACTAATGCAAGTCCTTTAGAGAAGGTGCCTGTCATTAAATGCCAGTTAAGTTTTGCAGCATTAATATAGATAAATGTATGAACACGGAAATTGTCATGTGTTTCTGATGCCGGTGTTGCAGCAAACTTTTCAAACTTTTTTAAAATGACCTGGAACGTTTTATAATTGCGCAGGTTGAACAAAGCATTTAATAAAGTATGCATGCCTTTTACATAATGGCCTGTTTCCACTGTAACCATTGAAGGCTCTTCGTCGAAAAGGTCAACCCATTTTTTGCTGTACCGGTAATACATTAAAAAATCCTGGCGAATAAATGCATACCAGCAATAACTTTGAAACAAATATAACCGCTCGTAAAAATCAGTGATCTGTTCAGGTTGCGGCGGCAACATCTCTTTAAAAAAAGAACGTACTCCTTTTTCATCTTCTTTATTTCTTGCGTAGCCATTTTCTACATACCACCGGTATAATAACAATGCAAGATTTGAAAGCTTAATTACATTGTTAATGTGCAGGCCAATATCTGCAGCTTCTGAGGTAAGCACTTCTGTTTTTTCAAGTGTACTTCTTGTTATGTGCAGTGTTTCAATTTTCTTTTCCAAAGAAATTACCTGCGCCAAAAAATTATATTTATGATTTGTTTTAGCAAGCTCTTTTGCGCGTTCAAGCATTTTAAAGCTTTGCAGCTTCAATCCTTTATAATATAACACACGTGCATTATCCAGCAATTCACTTAATTGCAGATCAATATTTACAGCGGTTTTTAAAAGCCTTAAGCTTGCTAATAATTGCTTATATAAGTGCGATTTTAAATTGGCTAATTGCGGTTTAGTTACAGAACTTAATTTTTTCAATAAAATCCTTTCATCATATTCCGGCATTTTATCCAATGCATCAAAAAGTTGTATGATCTTAAGGTTTTCATTCGATGAGCTTCGCTTTATGTAGAGCTTAAAATGCCTTTTCTCTGCTTTTTCAAGCGATTTTACGAGCTGGAAGAGAGCATCAGTAAAGCGGTTGGACGTCATAAATGTTTTTCCTTTAAAATCCTTTAGCGGCAAGGGTTTCAGCATATTTATTCACCTTTTGCCGTAATCAAATTAAGCCAATTTTGTTTTGATTAAAAATAATTCGCCGATTAATTTTACACCAGTTTAGTAATTCATAAGAGCAAGCAATCGTTAGAGAAGCAATCGATAAGAGGCCGACAAACTAAACAAATAACCGGAATTATTTGAACTTTTTCATATGGCAAGCAATCGTTAGAGGCCGTTCCGTTTCCACGGAGGGGCCATTTTTTTGGCGCAGCTAAATTAGAGGTTTATTTAAATTTTCCAATTTTATTTTTATCTTTTTTATAAATAAGCAATTTGATTGTTGCAGTATATAATATTGAAACATTTCATACTATCTTTCGCACTTAACTTAATCTAATGTCATCTTTTGAAGTAACCGGCGGAAAAAGATTAAAGGGAGAGATAATGCCGCAAGGTGCGAAGAATGAGGCTTTGCAAATTATTTCTGCCGTATTGCTGACTGCAGAAAAAGTAACCATAAAAAATATTCCTGATATTCTTGATGTTAACAGGTTGATCGACCTGCTTTCATTATTGAATGTAAAAGTTGAACGTATTTCCAGGTACGAATGCACTTTTCAGGCAGATGATGTGCATGTTGATTACTTTGCAACTGAGGACTTCAGGCAAAAAAGCAGCAAGATGCGTGGTTCTGTTATGATTGCAGGCCCAATGCTTGCGCGTTTTAAAAAAGCTTACATACCCAAACCCGGTGGCGATAAAATTGGCCGCAGAAGATTAGATACACATATTATCGGATTTCAAAAGCTGGGAGCAAAATTTGAATATGATGAACGATTGGATGAATTTCTTTTAAAAGCGAATCAACTTACAGGAGCATATATGCTGCTTGATGAGCCTTCTGTAACCGGAACCGCAAACATTGTTATGGCTGCAGTAATGGCAAAGGGAAAAACAATTATTTACAACGCAGCCTGCGAGCCTTACCTGCAACAGCTATGTAACATGCTTAACCGCATGGGTGCAAAAATTAATGGTGTTGGCAGTAACATGCTGATAATTGAAGGGGTTGATGAATTGCATGGAACGGAACACACTATGTTGCCCGATATGATTGAAGTGGGCAGTTTTATTGGCCTCGCAGCGATGACGCAAAGCGAGATAACGATAAAAAATGCAGGGATTCAACACCTCGGCATTATTCCGGAAAAATTTAAGTTGCTTGGCATACAAATGGAATTTAAAAATGATAATATTCACATTCCTTCTCAGGAATTATATGAAGTACAACGTTATCTTGATGGCAGTACGGTTACTATTTCCGATCATCCCTGGCCTGGTTTTACGCCCGATCTTTTGAGTATAATTCTGGTAACTGCCATTCATGCAAAAGGCAGCGTGCTCATTCATCAAAAAATGTTTGAAAGCAGGTTATTTTTTGTTGATAAATTGATTGATATGGGTGCGCAAATAATTCTCTGTGACCCGCATCGTGCAGTTGTCGTCGGCCTGGAACGCAAACAAAAATTACGGGGTGTTACCATGGCAAGCCCTGATATTCGTGCAGGCGTTTCTTTGCTTTTTACAGCTTTGAGCGCTGACGGAAAAAGCACGATACAAAATATAGAACAGATTTATCGCGGCTACCAGCATATTGATGAACGTTTACAACTTTTGGGTGCAGAAATAGTAAAAGTTGATTGAAATAATATTGATCCGGCACTAAAAAGCAAAGCTTCTCAAACAAAAAAGTCATTGCCTGAAAAGCTCTGCGAAAGGCTTTTTCACAAGTTAACTTCGGCTTTATTATTGCCGATTAGTATTAAAGATTCACGGTTAAAAACTGCTATTAAAAGTTTGGCATTTTTCTAAATTAGAAAAAGGTATTTTTCCCATGCTTTTACGGGAAATACACAGCTACTTCACTTCACACAATTCATCCCATCTTGAAGTGTAACGCGGGCTGCGAAACTCCTGCCGCATTTTCCAGTTGCGTTGATTGCCGCTGGCAGCAAATTTTAAAATATCATCACGCATACTAAAGTTGATGTTATCCATCATGCTCATCAGCATGCGATTATTATTTTCTTTTTTTGGAATGAAAAAATTTCCCTGCACAGAAGTATCTTGAATAATACCACTCAACATTACACCTGCTTTCTTATACAACTTTCCTTCTTCATAAATACGGTCAACAATTTTCATCGCTGCCTTTATTAAATCACTCGTAACACAAGTTGCATGTGGCAACATTATACAATCGCTAATCATCGGTCCGTGAACAAAAGGATGGTCATCTTCTCTCGGCATTTTCGGAACAACAAAAGCGGTTATCGCAGAAGCTGCACCAAACTGCCGGCGCAACTTTTCTGCAGCTCTTGATGTATAGGTAGCAACGGCTTCTTTTATACTTGCCAGATCTTTAACAGGCGCGCCAAACATGCGTGTGGTGGCGATCATTTTCTTTTCAACCAATTCATCGCCCAAACCAATTGAAGGTTCGCATTTTAATTCTTTTACTAATCTTAAACCAACAACGCCGCCGAAGTTTTTGCGTGCCCATTCTTCAGGCATTTTACTAAACTGGTATGCATCTAAAATTCCAAACGAAATAAGCTTTTTTGCAAACTGTCTTCCAACGCCCCATACTTCACCAACAGGCGTTAATGATAATGCTTCATTTATTTTTTGCGGCGTATCTAACACCGTTACACAATTGGTTGCCTGCTTATCTTTTTTTGCAATGTGATTGGCAACTTTGCTCAGCACTTTTGTTGGTGCCACGCCAACAGAAACTTTTACGCCGGTCCATTGTTCAACTGTTTCTCTTATTTGTAATGCAACCGCATCAAGCTTTTCAAACGGTACTGCATCCATATTAATAAACGCTTCATCCACAGAATACACTTCAACATTTTCTTCACCCATAATTATGCGTAATGTTTCCATTACACGCCAGCTCATATCACCATATAAATTATAGTTCGATGAAAACGTTGCGATGTTATGTTTCTCAATAATATCTTTTGCCAAAAAATATGGTCCCGCCATTTTAACGCCGAAAACTTTTGCTTCATCACTACGCGAAATAATGCAGCCATCATTGTTGCTTAAAACCACGACAGGTTTATCAGCAAGTTCCGGTCGAAAAACTCTTTCAGCCGAACAATAAAAACTATTGCAATCAACAACGGCATACATAAAGTTGTAAGTTTTAAGTCTGCGTTATAAGTTGAACAATGCAGTTTGCGTTACTTCTTCTTTTATCCCTTCAAACGTAAATTTTTCGACTTGTTTATATGTTTCACCGGCTTTTCTTTTCAATAACAACGCATGGTCTGCAACAAATCTTCCATGAAAATCTGCATGCTGGAATTCAAGCCAGCCTTTTTCATATTGCCAGGGCTGCAATCTTCTTGCAATAGTTAAATGCGGTTCTGTTATAAAAAAGGGTTTATTGTCTTTATCAATTTTCATAAAGGTTTGTGCATTTTGGCGCAATGTTTTTACTGCATGCATAATCGGTATTTTACTTACAATGTTTATGTAAATAGTATGAGTTGGAAAACTGCCGAAATCTTTTAGTTCTATTTTAAATGGTGATAATGTTCTTGCATTGTTACGTAATGCATTCACGATCCTGCTTTCTGTTGCAGGATATTGTTTGAACATGGCTAATGTTATATGCGGCAACCCAATTGTAATGCCTTCAAATTTGTAATCTGTCTTAAATTTTTCTTCGATGGATTTTATTTCCTCCCATAATGCTTGATGTGGTTGTAATACCAATAAATATTCTGCAGGCAATAGATGATTTATTTCCCGCAATTCTTCGTCGCTAATAAATTCCTGTAATCGCATTGATTGTTTCATAGTATTGTTGTTTTGATTTACTTTTTTTCTTGATAAAAAAAGTAACAAAAAAATCAAGAACGGATGATATTCAGCACATCCGTTCACACGCCTTGATTTAGCTTTGTAGTACTGATTTTTCGGCTGTTGAACCTTGATTATTATTACAGTCTTGTTGATTAAACTAATCAGGCTAATCCATTAATCTTATAAATCGTGGTTCAGACATATTCGATTGCCCAAGGGAGTGACACAACGAAGATGCCATCACTACTGCAGCTTGTAACATAAAATTCAACATCTTAAAAAGAGCTATCTAATAATAAACGCTGATGAACAGAGGCATCCCTCTACACTTGTGGAGAGGGAACGAGGGTGAGGGGAAACACACTCACCTGTTTGCATTTATCATATTGATTAACGCGCTTTAATAAAACCAGTTCATTAACTGTAAATTTTGCATGGAATGTTTTACGCGAATAATCCATCATTGCTTTTTCATACACATGCTGCTGCAGGCTTCTTGCAATTGTCATGTGCGGAAAGTTTATTAGCTTGGCATTTGGAAAACCATTGTCATTAATGTATGCATTGATTGTTTTTAATGATGTTGCCAGTTGTTTAAACGGCTCATGATTTTGAATGCGTGCATACACAGTTTTAGAAGATGGAAAGCCGCTAAAATTATTTATCATCACATCAAAGCTTTGCTGATTGCTGATAATTTTATGCATCCATTTAATCAACGTTTCTTCCATTGTTTCCTTCGCTAAAAAATTAGCAACGGTAATATGCGGCAATGTTTTCTTTGCAATGTTTACATTGTATTCCGACGAAAAATTTTCTTTCTCTTCTCTTAGCTGGTTGAAGATTTCTTCATTCGGATGAACAACCAATAGATACTCAAAAAATTTGGGTGACTCAAACCGGCGATTTGAGAAATAAGTTACTTCCTGTACCATATATATACAATTTGAAGTTGAAAAAATTATTACTTACTAACGCAAAGCTAATAGATTTAGTTTTAATTTTACTAAATAGATTAGTTAATAAAAATCTTTGTATATGGAAAGGG
>JAFBAF010000245.1 GCA_019247895.1 Parafilimonas sp.
TACGATTCAACAAAATCCGGGAAGTTTGACAAGGATGGCTTTGATGAATATAATTTGAATGCGTCAGTTGGTTATAAAATTTCTCCGCATTTTAACCTGCGTGCATTTACTCAATTCAACCAATATAAAGCTGGTGTAGATGCAGCCGCTTACACTGATGATAAAGATTTTAATCTAAAAAATAAAAATGCTCTTGCCGGTTTAACAGGCACAATTAATACATTTAAGAACCGGATTGTTTTTAATTATCAGTATAACTATATAAACAGAAGTTTTATTGATGATTCAACAGATATAGAAAGTTTTTCAAGTTATCAAAACGGCAAGTATAAAAGCTATTCACATTTTGCAGAACTATATGATAACATCACACTTAATAAACACATTGATTTATTAACCGGCATTGATTACAGGCATAACGCAACACAGCAATCTTATTTGTCTGTAAGCGGTTTTGGACCTTATGAAACTTCGCTTGGAAAGGATTCGGCGCATGCAAAACAAGAAAGCTTATACGCATCTTTATTCTTAAAAGATATTTCAGGGTTCAATGCAGAAATCGGAGGCAGAATTAATAATCATTCTGTTTATGGATGGAATGAAACTTACAGCATTAATCCATCATTCAACATAAATAAACAATGGAAAATTTTTGTGAATGTTGCTTCTGCTTATCATGTGCCTTCACTATATCAATTATACAGCGAGTATGGCAACAAAGATTTGCAGCCGGAGAAATCTCAATCGTATGAAGGAGGCGTTCAATTTGCTTCAGAAAAGTTTGAATCAAGAATTGTGTACTTTAAAAGAGATATTAAAGATGTAATTGGTTTTTATACTGATCCTGATACATATGTGAGCTATTATGTAAATGCAGATAAACAAAAAGATAATGGCATTGAAGCTGAAGTGAGTTTTTCGCCAATAAAATCTTTGAGTTTTGTTGCCAATTACGCTTATACAGATGGAAAAATTACAACGCAATCATCAGGTAAAGATTCAAGCTATTTTGATTTGTACAGAAGACCACAAAATGTTTTTAATTTAAGCGCTCAGTGGCAAAGTAATAAATGGGTTGTAAGTGCGAGGTTACACACAACAAGTAACTTTTATGAAGCGGTTTATGCAGCCGCGCCTGAAAAATTTGATGGTTATTATACAATAGATCTCTATGCAGAATTTAAGCCGGTAAAAGCGCTGGGCATATTTGCTGATGCGAGAAACATTACAGATCAACATTACTTTGAATTACCAGGTTATAACAGCAAGCCGTTTAATATTATGGCAGGCATTCATTTTAATTTTTAAAAAAAATAAACGTATGCCACTGCATGAAGTAAAAACCTGCTCACGCTGCAACAATGGATTTGAATGTAAAGCAGGAGATATTACGCATTGCCAATGCAACAATATTCAGTTAAGTGTAGAAGAAAGAGCATTCATTGAAGAACGTTATAAAGATTGTTTGTGCGCAAATTGTTTGTTGCAATTAAAGAACCGCTATATGTTGTTTAAAGAAAAGTATTTGTTCAATACAAAATAAGTTGCATTTATGATAAATACCAATTTGTAATTCATTTTTACTATTTGTAATTATTTTTAGTATATAAATCATTACTGCTTATATGAAAAAGATTATTGTTTTATTAATGCCATTGTTTTTTGCAACAGCACTTTCTGCACAAAACACAAACGACGAAACAGAAATTAAAACAGTAATAGAAAATGAAACATTGGCTTTTGCCAACGCAGATCTTACTGCATGGTCAGATTGTTTTGTACATGCCCCGTATGTAAGATGGTCTGTTTCTCCCAATATGTATTTTAATGGATGGGATTCTCTGTACGATGGTGCTAAATCATTCCTGGAAAAAAATTCAGGAAAAAAAGATGCAGATGCGCTGCATAAAATTAACCGCAGCGATTGGATTATTCATATCAATGGCAATATGGCTTCAGTAAAATTTGTGCAGGTTTGGGGAGATGATTCAAAGTCTTCACAGCAGTTTAGAGTAATGGAAAAAATAAATGGCAAATGGAAAATCTCAATGCTGGTTGCTGTGCAATAAAATAATGTTTTATGTATAAGTAATAAGCGGCCATATATTGAGAGAAACTTTTATTACTAAAATAGAAGTGCCGCGAATGCACGAATAAAACAATCATTCGTGCATTCGAGGGTAATAACTTACTCTTTATAATTTTTGGGGTCTAATGCAGCCGGGCTCCAACTTTCAAAAAACTCAGCGATCTTATCATGATTATAACTTTTACCTTCTTCCAGATATTCTGAATTCTGTGTGTGAATTCGATTACCATTTTCATCAAGAATTATAAAAACAGGAAAACCAAAACGCTGCGGGTAACCATATTTTGCATACAGTTTTTCGTTTTTATTTTCTTCACTGTAATTTAAATGATACACTACAAAGTCAGCATTTACAATTGAATCAAGTTTCGCATCATTGGCAACAGTTATGCTAAAACGTTTGCACCAACTGCACCAGTTGCCGCCGCCCTGCAACAAAACGAATTTGTGTTCTGCTTTTGCCTTTTTCACAGCAAGTGCGATTTCTTTTTCCGCATCATCCTTCACATTATATAAATGCGCTGTATCAGCACTTTGAGATTGCGCGTTGTAAAACGCAAACATGCATGTAATAAAAAATAGATGTTTCATTATAAAAACTTAATGTGGGCGCAAAGCTATTTATCCTCATTGTCAACCCAAACAAAATTAACTTTGCTTAAAACAATGTGTATGGATTATAATAAATTACTGACGGTAACATTTACATTGTTTGCTGTTATTGATATCATCGGTTCTATTCCTGTGCTCATAAGTTTAAAAAATAAAACCGGCGACATCAATTCTCTAAAGGTTACTTTGGTTAGCGGTATTTTAATGATCCTTTTTTTATACGCAGGAAAACCATTATTAAAGGTTTTAAATCTTGATGTACATTCTTTCGCAGTGGGTGGCTCAATTGTTATGTTTTTGGTCGGACTTGAAATGGTGCTCGGTCTTGACATTTTTAAAGAAGAACCCGGCTCAACCGGAACACTGGTGCCAATTGCATTTCCGTTGATTGCCGGCACGGGCACTCTTACAACTATCATGTCGCTTAAAGCGAATTACGAAAACAATTATATTCTTGTCGGCATCCTCATAAATCTTGTAATAATTTTTATCGCCGTGCATTTATTAAAATGGCTCGAAAAAATTTTAGGTAAAGCAGGCTTGATAGCTGTGCGTAAATTTTTTGGTGTAATATTATTAGCCATTGCCGTAAAAATATTCGGAACAAATATTCATGAGTTTGGAAAATAATTTTATGTTACCAGCTAATTAACTCCGATTATTTATGGTTGTGTCACTCCCTTGTACAACTGTATTTCATGGCAGCATAATTCATAACTTATCATTCATACTTCATCGCTCATCATTCATTAATTTTGCCAGATGCAATTCTCTTCTTCCCTTTTAGAAAATGCAGTGAACGAATTTGCCAAGCTTCCGGGAATTGGTAAGAAAACAGCGTTGCGCATGGTGTTGCATCTTTTAAAGCAAGATGAAGCCACCACAGAAAATTTCAGTGAAATAATTGCCCGCATGCGGCGCGATATAAAGTTTTGCCAGCGTTGCCACAATGTAAGCGATGCAGATATATGTTCTATTTGCGCCAACTCACAGCGCAATCAAAGAGTAATTTGCGTGGTTGAAAATTTGCGTGATGTAATTGCAATTGAAAATACACAGCAGTTTAGCGGAACCTATCATATTTTAGGCGGAATTATCTCGCCATTAGATGGAATTGGCCCGGATCAATTGCAAATAGAATCTTTAGTGCAACGAATTCAAAAAGAACAAACAGAAGAACTAATTTTTGCTTTAAGTCCAAACATACAGGGCGACACAACGATTTATTACATCCAGAAAAAAATACAAGCACTTAATTGCCGCATTACAACCATTGCACGTGGAATTGCATTTGGCGGTGAGTTGGAATATGCTGATGAATTAACCTTAGGAAGAAGCTTGCAAAACCGAATGCCCGTTGATAAATACATTTCACATTAGTTTTTTAGGTATCATTTTAACTTTTAATCACTACAAGTTAAATTTCTTGTTTGCATCTTTACGTTGATGAAACATTTTCTTTTTTGTTTGTGTTTAATATCCGTTGCAAAAGCGCAGAATTATAACCCTGATGCTGTAAATAAAAAAGCAGCAGATACTTATGCTACTGCAATACAACTTTTAGATGATGGAGCAAGACGTGAAGTAATTCCGGTGTTGCAAAAAGCCATTAGCCAGGACGCGAAATTTGTAGATGCTTATTTATCTCTTGGCGGCGTATATGGCGAATTAAAAGATTACTCTAACAGCATCGCGAACTATGAAAAAGCATTTTCTATTGATAGCAGTTATTCGAAATATTATTTGCTTCCTTATTCAATAAATCTTGCTGGTGCCGCCAGGTTTAATGATGCATTAAATGCAGTAAATAATTTTCTTTCAATTTCTAACTTAAATGAGAAAAGCAAGAAAAGTGGTTTATATAGAAAGGCCTGTTACGAATTTGCCGTTCAATATGCAGCAACACATCCAACAGCAAATTATGAATTTGCGCCGGTGAATCTTGGCGATAATATCAACTCTGATCATTCAGAATATTATCCATCATTCACTATCGATGATAGTATTTTGGTTTTTACAAGAAGAGGCGAAGGCATTCGCGAAGATTTTGTTGAAAGTACATTAACACCAAACGGATATTCGAAAGCTGCAATAATTAAAGGTGATATAAATAATGAACCATCAAAAGGCGGTATCAATATTTCGCAGGATGGTGAATGGCTTTTATTTGCCGGGAATTTTTCAGGCCAGGGGTTTGGAAATTTCGATCTGTATATTTCTTACGACACACCAACAGGCTGGAGCGAACCTGTAAATCTCGGTGTAAATATTAATACAGAATTTTGGGAAAGCTCACCATCATTAAGCCCAGATAAAAATGCCTTATATTTTAGCAGCAATCGCCCCGGCGGTTATGGCGGCAAGGATTTGTATGTGAGTTACCGGGTAAACGGCAAATGGCAACCTGCAGAAAATATGGGCCCTGCAATAAATACAGCGGGTGATGAATTGGCTCCGTTTATTCATGCAGATAATCAAACGTTATATTTTACATCGAATGGATTGCCCGGCTATGGTGGCTTTGATAATTATGTGGTTCGAAAAACAGGAGAGAAAAATTGGGGCACTCCGGAAAACCTGGGTTACCCTGTAAATACCATAAACGATGATGGAAGTTTGTTTGTTGCTTCAGATGGTGTAACAGCTTATTATTCCAGCGACCGTGCAGATACAAAAGGCGAACTTGATCTATATAAGTTTACATTAAAGCAAGATGCCCGGCCTGCAAAAACTTTGTATGTAAAAGGTTATGTTACCGATAGCAAAACCGGTAAGGGTTTGCCATGTTCTGTTGAGTTGAGTGTCGATTCAAGTCAGCAAATTTTATCGAGTGTTCAAACAGATGAAACAGGTTTTTATTTTATCACTTTACCTGTCAATAAAAATTATACGTTTACTGTAAACCGTAAAGGTTATTTATTTTATAGTGATGTTTTTAATCTTGCAGATAAACCTTCCGACAGTGTTTATGAAAAAAATATTGCTTTAAACGCGGTTGAATTAAATGCAACAGTTCGTTTAAAAAATATCCAGTTTCCATCAAAGTCATTTCAGCTTGAACCTGTAAGTAAAATAGAACTGAATAAACTTGTTCAGCTAATGAATGACAATCCTACTGTAAAAATCCAGATAAACGGTTATACTGATAACGTTGGCAGCGATGCTGATAATTTAAAACTTTCACAAGATCGCGCTAAAGCTGTTGTTGATTATTTAATAAGCAGAGGTATTAATGACAACCGTTTAACATCAAAAGGTTTTGGCGAAACCAATGCGATTTCTGACAATTCAACAGAAGAAGGAAGAGCATTAAACCGCAGAACAGAGTTTATTGTTACAGGTTTGTAAATTATGTTTCCCAATTTGTGGAAAGAACCTCATTTCATTGTCTTATTCAAGGATAATTTCCCAAAAATTTATTTCGGAATCATCTTTGCCTTACTATAATTAAAAAGACGATATATGGAAAGAGAATTATTAATAACCGTTAAGAAGAGCAATTACGA
>JAFBAF010000247.1 GCA_019247895.1 Parafilimonas sp.
TTTGTTCGACAGTCTTGTATATGTTTCGCATGAAGTAGGTGAAGTGGTGAATAAATCGCAAAAAGGCCGGTTCTTCAAAACTCAAAAAGCGGTTACTATTTTAAATGGAATCAATACAGAAAAGTTTTCTAATGCGCATCGTTTAAATGAAAATCTAAGAGAAAATTTTACAGTTGGATTGGTTGCAAGATTCCGTCCGCAAAAAAGAGTTGATCGCTGGGTTGAAGTTGCTTCAGAAATTTATAAGCTTAACCCAAATATAAAATTTTTAATGGTTGGAGATGGGCCTGATGATGAAATGCTGCGTGAAAAAATAAAATCATTGAACATGGAAGGCAAAATAGAGCTGCCCGGCATGTTAAGTGATACCGTTGCTGCTTTTAAGCGCATTGATATTTTTTTACTAACAAGCGATTTTGAAGGATTGCCACTTGCGATAATGGAAGCCATGAGTACCGGTTGTGTGCCGGTTGTAAGTAACGTTGGCGGCATAAAACAATTACCTTTTAATGGGTTTGGTTACAAGTTTGATGAGTTTGACGCAGCATCTATTGCAAAAGTGATTGCCGATTATGCAAGCGATCAACAAAAATTTAAAAACGAAAGCTTGAATGCAAGAAATTTTGTTGAAAAGAATTATTCGCTCACCAAACAAGTACACGAAATTGTTGACTTGTATAAAGCGATAACCGCAAATGAAAATTAACTTTTCAACAGTTTAACATCTTTATAATATTAGCAGAAGTGTTTGCAACGTTATAGCCCAAGTTCAAAATATTATATGAGAACAATCGGCATAGCACTTCTGACAATTATTTTTTTTACAACAACATCAAACGCACAAGCTCCTTACAGCAGAGCTTTAGGTGTAAAATTTCCGGGCGGTTTATCACTTACTTACAAAAAATTCATTAGTGACACGCATAATCTTGAAGCGCAGCTTACTGCCTGGCACCAGGGCTTTCGCGTAGCGGGCTTGTATGAATTTAATTTTTACAGCTTTCAGAATGTTCCTGAGTTATCATGGTTTGTTGGCCCCGGCGCACACATTGGTTTTTGGAAACATACCGAAGACAGTACCAAGAATTATAATTCACATGCAGATATTGGTGTAGATGGCATTATCGGCCTTGATTACAAATTTAAAACAGTACCTCTTAATGTTAGCGTTGACTGGGAGCCTGCGGTTACTTTAGTTGGCTCAGCAGGCTTTACACCTGTATTTGGTGGCGTTGCAATTCGCTATACTTTTTAACAGCACTTCATAAAAATCAACATGCAAAAACTTATTATCGTTTTTAGTTTCGTTTGTATTGCTGCAACTGTATCAGCACAAAAAATGGCAATGGGTTCAGATTATAAAACTGCGGTGGGTTTAAAATATTATCCATTCTCGATCACTGCAAAAACATTTCTTAAACAGAATACTGCTGTTGAAGGCTTGCTTTCTTTTTGGAATTACGGTACACGTGTTACCGGCTTGTATGAAATTTATGGCAACATAAATGGCATTGATGGCTTGAAATGGTACGCCGGCCCTGGTGCACATTTAGGTTTTTGGAACAATACATGGAAGGATAAATACCCGGCACGTGACGGCGGTGTACAATTTGGTGTTGATGGTGTTATCGGCATTGATTATAAAATTGCAAATGCACCAGTTGATGTAAGTTTAGACTGGCAGCCATCTTATACTTTTATTGGTTACAATTATTTTGAAGGTGGTTGGGGCGGAATTGGCGTACGCTTTGCGTTTTAGCCCAGGCTTTACGTCAATAATCTTTTTATCATAACCATCTGCCCTAAATGATAATGTGCATGCTCAACAATTCCCTGGAAGTTTTTATAGTAAGATGATCTGCCTGTCGGCGAAGTTTCATTCAACTTTTCTTCAGGAAAATTTGTAACTGCATTGGCTAATTCTATAAATGACTGATGCGTTTTTTCTTTCAGATCATTCCAATCATTTTCATTTTTTAATTCATCCACATCAAAACCATTTGCAGCAGGGATTGAAGGGTTTTCTCCGTTTGCTCTTTGCATCATAATTCCATTCCAATAATATAAATGATGCAATAAAGCAGCGATTGTATTTTGCGAAGCAACAGTTTTTTGCTGAGCCTGTTGACAGCTAACATCTTCAATTGTACCGGCAATGTTTACATCCGTCCAGTTATTGCCTTCATATACTTCCAAAATGTTGTGCTATAAGATGCAAAATGCGCATTGAATTCGGTTTATAATGTTATTGATTCTAAGAAATTAACCAATTCTTTTCCAAACATAAATTTTTAGCTATTATAAATATAATTTTATCTTGTAGTAATTATTCAAAATATATAGCCGTTTATTTTAGTGCAATGCAGCCGGTAATTCAGGTCAACAATCTTTCAAAACAATACAAAAACATTAAGGCAGTTGATGCGCTTTCATTTACCGTAAATGAGGGTGATGTATATGGCTTTCTCGGGCAAAATGGTGCAGGAAAATCAACTACCATTCGCATGCTGCTTACACTCATTCAACCAACAGCAGGAGAGATAAAATTGTTTGGTTTGAATTTGCAAAAGCAGCGAAAAAAAGTATTGCGCAACATTGGTGCGATCATAGAAAAACCCGATGTGTATAAATATTTGTCAGCATACAATAATTTAAAATTATTTGCACGAATGAGTGGCGTTCATCCATCAGAAAAACAAATAATGCAGCAATTGGATATGGTTGGATTGATAGACCGGGCGCATGATAAAGTACATACATTCAGCCAGGGAATGAAACAAAGGTTAGGCATTGCCATTGCTTTAATTCATGATCCGCAGATAATAATTTTAGATGAACCTACCAACGGTTTAGATCCGCAAGGCATTGCCGACATAAGAAACCTGATATTGCATCTTAGCCGCGAAATGAAAAAAACGTTGCTTATTTCTTCTCACTTATTAAACGAAATGGAGCAGGTAGCAACGAGGTTATTAATTATTGATAAAGGAAAAAAACTCGTAGAAGGAACAACAAATGAATTGTTTGATCCGGCACAAACATTAATTGAATTAGAAACATTGAATAATGCAGAAGCCTTTGCTTTAATTGGAAACAGCTTATGGCACGATAATTTGCAGCCGCAGCGCAATA
The DNA here is from genome assembly GCA_019247895.1 of Parafilimonas sp. Classification (GTDB taxonomy): domain Bacteria; phylum Bacteroidota; class Bacteroidia; order Chitinophagales; family Chitinophagaceae; genus Parafilimonas. The sequence goes on from JAFBAF010000247.1 coordinate 3,133, forward strand.
ATAAAATACTGGTAAAAATGCATCGCAATACAATTCCTGATTTTAATGTATGGCTGGTACAGCAAAATATAAAAGTGGTTTCATTGCAGGCAAGGCATTCTTTAGAAGACTATTTTTTGCAGATAACAAGTGGTACGCAACATGTGGCAGCTTTTACAAATTGAACTATATAAAATCTTTCGGCGCCCAAGAACATATATTGCTTTTGGCGCCACTGCTGTATTAATTATTTTATTGCAATTTGGCTTAAAGGTAGATGGGCAGGAATATGCTGATTTTATGCTGCAAAACCTCGGCAATTTTGATGTGCAGGGAAAATTGCTGAATGGTTACATGGTGTGCTATATTGTTTTGCAGTTAATGCTGGTGCACATTCCATTGTTGGTAACATTGGTGGCTGCAGATATGATTTCCGGCGAAGCAAATATTGGCGTGTTGCGCTTAGTATTATCAAAGCCTTATAGCCGTACATCCGTGATTCTGGCTAAATTTTGGGCAACCTGCATTTACACTTTATTATTATTGATATGGGTTGCTATTCTTGCGTTGTTTGTAAGTATGCTGGTATTTGGTACAAGCGATTTGTTTTTAATGAAAAGTGAATACATCGTAATCATAAAACAGGATGATGTGTTCTGGCGTTATTGCTGCGCGTTTTGTTTTGCATTTGTTGCATTAGTTACGGTTGCATCGGTTGGATTCTTTCTTTCGGCATTTGCAGAAAATTCTATAGGACCGATTATAACAACAATGAGCATAATTATTTTGTTTACGGTATTAGGCACTTTGAATTTACCCGTGTTCGATTATATTAATCCATACTTATTTACAACACACATGGTAATATGGAAAGAATTTTTTGATGAAAAAGTAAATGCAAATAATGAAGCAATTGCAGGAACGATACAAGATATGCCGGCCATTATACATTCCCTGCTTGTTTTATCAACATATATAATTGTACTTGTTGGTGCAACAATTTTTATAATGCGTAAAAAAGATATCTTGAGTTAATCCGGCAATGTAACCATTTGAAAATTTGAAAATGACATACATTTTAAAAATATTACTCTTATTGCTCACTATTCACTTGTCACTGTTCACTTATTCCCAGGACGTAACCGATCTTGTAAATAAAGTAAAAGCTAAACTCGACAAAGTGAAGGATTACTCAGCAAATGGTGTTCTAAAAACAGACGTTGCATTTATAAAAGCGCCGGTAAGCAAAATAATTGTTTACTATAAAAAACCTAATCATTTCCGGCTTGTAAAAAATGGCGGTATTTCTGTGTTGCCTAAGGGAGGCATTAGCGTAAACATGAGCACCGTGATCAGTACAAATAATTTTACAGCATTAGATGCCGGTTATATAACCATTGACAATATCAAAACAAAAATTGTAAAGCTGCTGCCTAACGATGACAGCAGCAATGTAGTGCTCTCTACTTTATATATCGACGAGGCAAATCTTTTAATTCGGAAAGCTGTTACAACCACTCGTGAAAACGGGACTTATGAATTAAACATGAGTTATAAGAAATACATGGAATACGGCTTGCCCGATAAAGTGGTGTTTAGTTTTAATGCAAAAGATTATAAGCTTCCAAAAGGCATTACGCTTGATTTTGATGAAAACACAAGCCCTGATAAAATGAATAAGCTAAAGAATAAAAAAGGCAAAGTCGAAATCGATTATTCATCCTACAATATAAATAAAGGCATTAATGATGCAGTGTTTACTAAAAATTAATTTGCATTCTTTGTAATATATGACAACATCTATAACCGCACAAGGAAAAATTGTTGTTGTTGAATTTAAGCTCCATGCAATAAGAATTTTTAGCAGTGACGTTTTACAACAACTTTTGAAAGATGACCCACAAGCAGGCACTCAGGAACTCATCGGTAATATCAAAAAAGAATATCAAAGATTATTTAATAAAGATTTCAACGTTTCAGATTCCTCAATGAGCGTTGAAATATGGGCGCACGTGTATGCAGACAGGTTTGCTGAAGGAGTGAAAGAGTATTCTTCCATAAATATTATTGACAAAATAGCCGAAAAAATTATTCAACATGCTGATGTAATAGATATCGGTGAAAAAGGCCATGATGAAAACAGGTTTTTTTGGAATGGTCTTGCTCCGTTTAAAGAAGCAATTGCAAACATTTTATTTGGCAGCCAGAAAAAGTAACCAGTTTTAAACAAACCTTACCAAAATCTTCTTTACCGATAATTTATA
>JAFBAF010000278.1 GCA_019247895.1 Parafilimonas sp.
TTACGGTCTTGCGGACTTCCGGTCTTTCTTCCTTCCCACATCTTCACCAACTTCATTGCATTCCAAATCTTGTTGATAAAAAAGCTGCCTTGTTTTAAGGTACTTTCTTCTTTAACATCAAACAACAAATCGTTGCCGGCAGGAGAGGAGATGATGGTTCCAAAGCGTACGGCATCAGCTCCATATTTATCTATTAGTCCAAGCAAATCAGGCGAGTTTCCTAAACTCTTACTCATCTTTCTGCCTTGCTCATCGCGTACAATTCCGGTAAAATAAACATTGCCAAATGGCTTTTCTTTTTTGTATTCAAAACCACTCATGATCATTCTTGCAACCCAAAAGAAAATTATTTCTGGTGCAGTTACTAACGTTTGTGTTGGATAATAATAATTGATATCAGCATTACCAGGATTTGATATTCCTTTAAAAACTTCCATTGGCCAAAGCCATGATGAAAACCATGTATCGAGAACATCTTCGTCCTGTTTGAGATCTTCCTTTTTTACTTTTGAATTTTTACTTTTGAATTTTTCGAAAGCTTCATCAAGATTTCTTGCAACTTCAAAATTTCCATCTTCATCATACCACGCAGGAATTCGTTCTCCCCACCATAATTGCCGGCTGATACACCAATCTTTAATATTTTCCATCCAGTATTTAAATGTGTTTACATATTTTGGCGGAAAGAATTTTATTGATTCTTCAACAACAGATTTTAATGCAGGCTCACTTAATTTTTTCATGTTCACCCACCATTGCAAACTCAATCTTGGTTCAACAACTACATCGCTGCGCTCACTAAATCCAATTTGATTTTTATACTCTTCAATCTTTTCTATGTGATGTGCTTCTTCTAATGCTCCGACCATTTTTTTGCGTGCTTCAAACCTGTCATCACCAACAAATAATTGCGCTGCTTCACTCATCGTTCCGTCATCATTCAAAATATTGATAACATCAAGATTATATTTTTTGCCGATGGCATAATCATTCATATCATGAGCAGGAGTAATTTTTAATGCGCCTGTCCCAAATTCTATATCAACATAATCATCTGCAATAATTGGTATACGGCGATTGATCAACGGCACTAACGCAGTTTTGCCAATTAAATGTTTGTAACGTTCATCTTTTGGATTAACACAAATTGCAGTATCACCTAAAATTGTTTCAGGGCGAACCGTTGCGATAACAATATTTTTTACACCAGTTGATACAGCGCCTAAACCATGCAAGCCAATATTTGTTTCTTCCAAAACTGTATAGCGTACATAATAAAGTTTGCTGTTTACTTCTTTGTAAATTACTTCCTCATCACTCAATGCAGTTTTCGCTTTTACATCCCAATGTATCATGCGTTCACCTCGATAGATCCAACCTTTTTCATACAGATCAACAAACACTTTTATCACACTTTCAGAATAATGATCATCCATTGTAAATGTTGTACGCTCCCAATCTGCACTGCAACCCAACTTTCTTAATTGCTGTAAAATAATGCCGCCATATTTTTCTTTCAATTCCCATGCATATTTCAAAAATTCGTCGCGGCTTAACGATGATTTTGTAATGCCTTGTTCACGCAACATTTGCACAACCTTTGCTTCAGTTGCAATTGATGCATGATCTGTGCCCGGAACCCAGCAGGCATTTTTCCCATGCATGCGAGCATGCCGAATTAATATATCCTGGATCGTATTATTCAATGCATGGCCCATGTGCAACACACCTGTAACATTTGGCGGCGGCATTACGATTGTATACGCTTCGCGTTTATCAGGTGTACTGCTGAAATATTTCTTTTCAATCCAATGCTTATACCATTTTTCTTCAGCTTCTTTATGATTAAAATTTTTTGATAGCTCCATTAAGTTGTATGTTCTAAGTTTATATTTTTATTTGGGTTACGAACTGCAGACCTTCGTGGCATCCTACCTTGCGTCGCAACACTTGTGCTGCATATTTTTAAGCAGCAATGAAGCGCAAAAATACTTCAACTGCATTTTATTTAATTCATTGAAAAATAATATTGTAAATAATGCGTTAGTATATCCATCCAATATTCATTAATCTCTTAAAAAAAACTGCTTTATTAAACCAGTTTTTACTTTTTAATTTTTACTTTGTATTGTGTACGCGATTGTTGATATAGAAACCACAGGCAGTCATCCGGATAAAAATGGTATTACAGAAATTGCCATTGTGTTGCATAACGGGAAAGAAGTTGAAGGAAGATTTGAAACGCTTATCAACCCGGGTTATAAAATTCCGCCTTACATTACTTATTTAACCGGCATAACAAACCAGGCAGTTGAAGCAGCGCCAGCTTTTTCTGCAGTAGCAGCAAATATTCATAATTTATTATGTAACCGCATTTTTATCGCACATAATGTAAACTTCGATTATACTTTTATCCGGCATCATTTAATGGAAAGCGGCTATCATTGGTTACCAAAAAAATTATGTACACTTAAATTGAGCCGCAAAGCGTTTCCCGGTTTACAGAAATATGGTTTAGGTCATCTTTGCAAAACATTTGAAATTCCTGTTGTTAATCGTCACCGTGCAGGCGGCGATGCAGATGCAACTGCAATCTTGTTTCAAAAAATTTTAGATAAAGGCGGTGAAACATTGATCAAGGATTTTCTCAAAAAAGATAATCACGAACAAATATTGCCGCCGAATCTTTCAAAGGAAAGCATTAATAAGTTGCCTTATGTTCCGGGTGTTTATTATTTCCATAATGCAAAAGGAAAAATAATTTATGTTGGTAAAGCAAAATGTTTAAAGAAAAGAGTGTTGAGCCATTTTACCGGACTGAACACAGGAAAAAAGCGCCAGGAATTCTTACGCAATATTCATGAGGTAACATTTACCGAATGCCCGACTGAGTTTACTGCATTTATTTTGGAAAGTATTGAAATAAAAAAATATTGGCCTGAATATAATTTCAGTCAAAAAAAGGCAGAACAGTTTTATGCTATTTATTTGTTTGAAGATTCAGCAGGTTTTTTGCGTTTGGCAATTGATAAAAAACGAAAGCATGCAGAACCTGTTGCGAGCTTTGCACTACTAAGTGATGCGCACAGAACATTATGGAAACTGGTGAATGAATTTGGGCTAAATCCGGCATTATGCTTTTTGCAAAAGCAATCTTTTATTCCAACGGACATTGTCAAAAAACCATACAATCAGCAAGTAAAAAAAGCAGTTGAATTTTTACAGCAAAATCTTGGCACATTTGCTATAGTTGAAGCGCCGGTAACAGGCAATCAACAAAGCTGTGTATTGGTTGAAAATGGAAAATTTTATGGCATGGGTTTATTGCCGCACAACAATACTTCTTTCGATTCAATGCATCTCAAAAACTATCTTACTGTTTATCCTGAAAATGAAATGATCCGCACATTAGTAAAAACATACGCTCAAAAAAATGCGGATAATATTGTGAAGCTGAGCTAAAAGCTTTTCTTCTGAACCTGTTTATGCAATGCAGGAATTTCCTGTAAAGCCGCGCTGCAATACCATGGATATAATTCGGCATCCAAATCTTTTGCTTGTATTGCAGGATCAGTATTTAACCATTGTCTTGCTTCATCAACACTTGAAGTATTAAAAACAAAAATGCCTTCATAATTTTTATCATTGTCACCAATTGGTCCGGCAATAATTAATTTGCCTTCTGCAGCAAGCCGTTGAATATTCGCCATGTGCCCATGAAAAATACTGTCGAGCTGATGTTTGTCACTTATGTTTGCGCTGCCTTTTTTAAGAATAACAAATACATAATTTTTCATGCCATAATCATCTGCCTGTAATTTTTTTGCAAGCACAGAATCATATTTATTTTGGGCTTCTGTGTTTTGAATAAAAAGAAACGATAAAGCAGTAATGCATATAAAAGCAAATATCTTCATAACTGAGATTTATTGAAAATGAAATTAACTGTTTTGAATTATTTATGTGCGGGTGCGTACAAAAACTGTTTCAAATCCGAACAGTTTTAAAAGAAATTATATAGGAAAACCCTTAGCTACGAAGTTTTTCAGAGATTGGCATAAACGTTGAACTTTTTTTAACACACCGGCAGATGTTCTTTTAAACTGGTAACAACTTCAAATCTTATTATGCTTAGAAACTTTTTTAAAACTGCATTCAGAAATATTTCAAAACACAAAGGATTTTCATTCATCAACATTGCAGGATTAACTTTAGGATTAACTGCATGCATTCTTATCGGATTGTTTGTTTACGACGAACATCAATATGATACATTCATTTCTGATGGCGATCTGGTATACAGGGTATATGATGAATATACTAATAGTGAACAAACACAAACAATGGCAGTTACTTCGCCAATGTTTGCCACAACATTAAAACAGGATTTTCCTGAAGTTGAACAAACAGCACGTGTGTTGATGCAGGCTGAATACAAAGCGCTTTTTGAAGCGGGAACAATTAAATTGTATGAATCAAGCGGCTATCATGTTGATTCAACTTTTTTTGAGGTGTTCCCGCTTTCGTTTAAGTACGGTTCTTCGTTAAATGCGCTGAATGATATCTCATCAATTGTTATTTCAGATGAAATGGCTCAACGATTTTTTGCGAACCAGGATCCCACAGGTAAGCAAATGCTGATGGATAAAACACCCTACATTATAAAAGGCGTGTTTAAAAAGAATCCAAAATTTCACTTGCAATTTGATTATGCACTTCCGCTTGCAGCTGCCCCAATTCCTGCAGACAGAATGCAGCGTTGGGGATGGCACCAGTTTTATACTTATGCAAAATTGAAGAAAGGAACTAATGTTTCATTGTTAGAACAAAAATTTCAAAAAGAAGTTGCGCAAAAATCAAAAGAAAGCAGCAGTAGTAATGAATCTTCAATGGAAAAACCTTTTTTCCAACCTTTAAAAAACATCCATTTATATTCTTCCAATTTTAAGTTTGATGCAGCGCAACGCGGAAATATTACTTATGTAAACGCACTTACTATAATTGCGATTTTTATTTTGCTGATTGCCTGTTTTAATTTTGTAAATCTTGCCACTGCAAAATCTTTACAAAGAGCAAAAGAAGTTGGTGTTCGTAAAAGCATTGGCGCAAGCCGCAAGCAACTCATCTTTCAATTTATGGGCGAAACGATTTTAATGAGTTGCATCAGCATCATAATTTCTATTATGCTTGCAATGTTATTATTACCATGGTTAAACAATTTTACAGGTAAGAATATTTCATTGCTATTACTTATAAATCCTGTTGTTATTACTTTGTTTATCCTATTAGCATTTTTAGTTGGCCTTATTGCAGGCATTTATCCGGCGCTTGTTTTGTCAGCATTTAATGCAGTAAAAGTTTTAAAAGGTAATGGTGGTAATGAAGAACCCGGAAAAATTCCGTGGCTCAGGCATGGCCTGGTGGTTATACAATTTGCTTTATCTGTTTTGCTGATCATTAGTGCAATTGTAGTGTTTAAGCAGGTTGATTATTTGCATAACAAAGACCTTGGTTTTAATAAAGAGCAAGTAATGTTCTTTCCAATGCGCAGTGATAATATGTTCAAGAATGCAGATGCTTTTAAAAATGATCTATTAAAAGTGCCGGGTGTTTCTTCAGTTTCTATTGGTTATGGTTACCCGGGGGATGCGGTTGCCGGGGATGAAATTATTGTATCAAAAAATGGTCAGCAGGTTTCGCAGTCTGCAACGCAGATAACGGTTGATTATGATTACATCAAAACATTAGGCTTGCAATTGGTTGCAGGCAGAGATTTCTCCAAAGCAATGAGCACTGATAAAGATCATGCATGGATAATTAATGAAACTGCAGTAAAGGAATTAGGATTTGGTACACCACAAAAAGCGCTTGGAAAAGATTTGTCATGGCATCTATGGGGTGCCAGCAATCCCGACTCATTGAAAACAGGAAAGGTGATTGGTGTTGTAAAAGATTTCAATTATAAAAGTTTATACGATAAAGTTGAAACGACAGTAATTCAAATATTTCCTGACGCTGCATGGAAAGTCGCGGTAAAATTAAAAACTGCTGAAGCATCAAATACAATCAGCGGAGTAAAAAAAGTATGGAATAAATATTCATCAGAATACCCGATTGAATATAAATTTTTAGATGATAATTTCCAGCTGATGTACACTGCAGAAGATAAATTAAAATCGCTGCTGTGGATATTTACTGCTATCGCAATTTTTGTTGGATGTCTTGGCTTGTTTGGTTTGGCAGCATACACTGCTGAAAAACGCAGGAAAGAAATTGGAGTACGCAAAGTGCTTGGTGCAACAACACAAAACCTTGTGCTGTTATTATCAAAAGATTTTATTAAGCTGGTAGTAATATCATTTGTTATTGCATCGCCTGTTGCATATTATTTTATGAACAAATGGCTGCAGGATTTTGCATATCGCATTCATTTAAGTGGCTGGATATTTTGCATAGCAGCATTTGTTGCTTTAAGCATTGCATTTGCAACAGTAAGTTTCCAGGCAATTAAAGCTGCAATAGCAAATCCTGTTAAAAGTTTACGAACCGAATAACTCTCCATTAAAAATTATTTTATACTCATCTGCAAAAGATGAATGGTACTTTTGTTTTATAGTATTTGAAATTAAATGCTGATAAAACAATATTGCTATGCAAAAAGTAAATATTGAAGAAAAGCTTTCGCTTATCAATGATCACTGGAACCCAAGGATTGCAGGTGAATTAAATGGCCAGCTTGTAAAGCTTGTAAAATTGAAAGGAGAATTTACCTGGCACAAACATGATAACGAAGACGAACTTTTTTTCGTGTTGAAAGGAAATTTTAAAATGGAGCTTCGCGATAAAACGATAATCCTAAGCGAAAACGAATTTTTTATTGTACCAAGAGGTGTGGAGCATCGCCCTGTTGCAGACGAAGAAGTTTCAGTAATGTTGTTTGAACCTGCTTCAACAGTAAATACCGGCAACATAGAAAATGAATTACCAAACATACTTTAAGCTCTATTTAAATCTTCATTATTAAAAAAACATGGATTTAAAAAATATTTTAAAACAAAAAGTTTTACCAGCAGTAAATATAGAAAGCAGTGAACATGCATTGCCAATTGCAGAAGCGTTATTGAAAGGCGGATTGAATGTGATGGAAATTCAATTCAGAACGGAACATGCGGCGCAGGCAATAGAATTGATAAGAAAGAATTATCCTGAAATGAATATTGGGGCCGGTACATTATTAAGCGTTGATCAATTAAAAAATGCGATTAAAGCAGGCGCACAGTTTGGCTTAAGTCCTTCACTAAATAAAACCATTTGCGAAGAAGCGAAGCAATTGAACCTCCCTTTTATTCCAGGTATAATGACACCTTCTGAAATTGAATTTGCGCATGAATCAGGTTGCAGTATTTTAAAATTATTTCCTGCTGCTCAATTAGGCGGCGTTGCTTTTTTAAAAGCTATGTTGGGTCCGTACGAGCAACTTGATGTTCAATTCATACCAATGGGCGGCGTTACTATTAACAACTTGAAAGAGTATGTACAAATGAAAAATGTAATTGCAGTTGGCGGAAGCTGGTTGGTTACAAAAGAATTGCAATCAACAAAAAACTATATTGCAATTTATAATAATGTTGTTGCAGCTTTAAAGTTGATTCAAGAAATGGATTGATGGCATTTCTTAAGCATTATTATACACTTTTATTACTGGTTCGCGTACTATTAAAGCTTCATCAGTGCAATGCCAATAAATAACATCCGCGATTGCTTCAGGCTTTACCCAGTTATCGAAATTTGCATCGGGCATCGCTTTACGATTTTGTGGCGTATCAATAGTGCTTGGTGCAACCACACTTGTTACCACATTTTTGCCTTTTGCTTCATCATTCATTAATTCAGCCAAGCGAAATATCAGTGACTTCGCCAAACTATATGCTACCATGCCTTTGCCATTTCTTGCATCAAGTCCGGGCTTTGAACCAATAATAAAAATTCTTCCAAAATTGCGGCTTAACATATGCGCAAAAATTGGACGCGCAACATTGTAAGCAGTTTCAAAATTTAATTTGTATTGTTTTAAAATATCGCTCGTTTTTGTATCAGAAACTTTACCCATTGCAAAACCGCCTACGGTAAGCACTGCTGCGTCAATATTTTTATGTTTGCCGATAATTGATTCAATAAATTGTTGTGAAGTTTCCTCGTTCATTAAATCAACAACAGCTTTTTCAAACTTATCAACAGGAAAGTTTAAAGTCACAGAATCATTAGGAACGATTGTGCCAACAACAAAATAACCTTCATTAATAAATTTTTGTATAACTGCTTGTCCTAAATTTCCTGATGCGCCTGTTACAATAGCCGTTTTATATGAAGATGCGGTTTTCATTTTTAATTTTTTTGTAAACTAAAATTGTTCGTTACTTCTTATATATTCGCCTTGATGTATAAGAAATATTATTGCAATATACTTATTCGTGTGTTGATTATTTTTTCGTTTAATCTATTCACAATAGCTATTTATTGCCAGGCTTTTGATAGTGCCACTACACGTTCTGTAATTACAAAATTTTATGAAACGCAGGCAAGTGTGAAATATATTTATCAATGCACATTAAATAAAGATGCTACAGCAATTGCATGGTGTGGAGATGGAGAAAACGGTCAATCAATATTTATAAGATCATTGTCGCATTTGAATGATAGTGCAAGAAGAATTAGTGCTGCTGATTCATTAAACCAGGCCTGCAATGAAACAGAGCCACTGTTTTCTGCTGATGGCAAAAAGATCGCTTTTTTATCTGATGCAAAAACAGGAAGCCAACTGCAGGTTTTTATTGCTGATGCTTTTACAGGAAATTTAATTACACAACAATCACTCACACATTTTGATGGTTATGTTTCGCATTTAAAATGGTCGCCCGATGGAAAATTCATAAGCGTTTTATATGTTGAAAAGGCAAGCCGCAATCCAAACCCGATGGCGGCTTTAAACAGGAATGTAGGTTTGATTGATTCTTCAATAAATAAAAATGTGCAACACATTGCTGTTATTAATCTGCAAACAAATGAAACAACAATTGTAACTCCGAAAAGCTTATACATTTTTGAATACGATTGGTCGCCGGACAGTAAATCGTTTTGTTATACAGCTGCACCGTCACCAGGCGACGATAACTGGTACATTGCAAAGCTGTACACACAAAAAATTTTTAGCGATGATACAATAATGATCTATCAACCAAAATTTCAAATTGCTTTGCCGCGATGGAGCAATGATGGAAAACAAATTGCTTTTATTGAAGGTTTGATGAGCGACCAGGGTGGGACAGGAGGAGAGATGTATGTTATTGGTGCAACGAAAAATAGTAAACCAAAAGATCTTACACCAAAGCGAACATCAACGCCATCATGGTTTACATGGGAAGTGAACAGTGATATTTTATTTACAGAATTTGTTGACGGCTCGGTAGCTGTTTCATCTTTAAATTCAAAAACATTGGTTACACACACATTATGGAAAGCCGATGAATCCATTCGTGCAGGCGAAGAAGAAACAAGCTTGGCTGTTGCTGAAAATAAATTTGCTTTAATACGCAGTTCATGGAACAAATTGCCTGAAGTTTGGTTCGGAAATTTTAAAGACCAAACTCAACTCACCCATTTGAATGATGCAGTGGTAAAGCCATTACTGCGATTTGAAAACATAACCTGGATGAATGAAGGCAATCATGTGCAAGGATGGTTATTATATCCGCAACAATATGATTCAACAAAAAAATATCCAATGCTTGTTTGCGTGCATGGTGGCCCGGCATGGATAACAACACCCACATGGGCAGCACCTGATTTTAATACAACTGCTTATACGCAGTTTGGTTATTTTGTTTTTTTCCCAAACGCA
>JAFBAF010000011.1 GCA_019247895.1 Parafilimonas sp.
ATATATTTCTGCAGAGCAGTTACAAAAAGCAATTGAAGAATCTCCCTATAATTCTGCGGCCTATTTTCTGCTGGCAAAAAAATTATACCTGTCAAACGATTCAGCATATGAAAATGCTTTACAAAAGGCAGCTTTACATTTTTCAAATGATCAATGGCTGAACTTTATTTTGAATGAAGATGATATAACTGTAACAGAACGATGGGCTGATGCGCCCGTTAAGGAAAATCAACAAACTGAAGAAGCAAAAAGCCTGACTGAAGAGATAATTAATGAAGAAGATGTTGTAAACGAAAGTGAAAACGGTTTTAAACAAAACGTAATTGAAACAGATACTTCTGATGACAAATTAAGCAGTATGCTTAAAGAGCAGGCTGCAGCATTGGAAAAAACTATTGAACCTACTGCTGAATTGCCGATTGAAAATATGGCTTATCATCGTGTGGATTATTTTGGATCGCAAGGTATAAAATTAGAAGAAGATAAAGCTGATGATAAATTAGGAACGCAGTTAAAACGTTTTACAGACTGGCTAAAACAAATGAAACGTATTAATCAAAACCCGGCTGAGTTAGCAAGTGATGAGGCAGGCGAAACAAGAGTTAAAAGTATAGCCGAGCATTCTAATGAGCCGGAAGAAGTTACAACAGAAGCAATGGCTGAAGTTTTAATAAAACAAGGAAAGCCTCAACAAGCAATTCAAATTTATCAAAAATTAAGTTTTAATAATCCCCTTAAATCCGCTTACTTTGCGGCAAAAATTGAGGAACTAAAAGGTTAAGAAATGACACTCATTCTATTTATACTAATTATAATTGTTTGCGTAATATTAGGATTAATTGTATTAATACAAAACCCAAAAGGGGGTGGTTTAAGCGGCAGTATCGCCGGCTTTAACAGCCAGTTTATGGGTGTAAAACAAACAACAGATGTTTTAGAAAAAGGCACATGGATATTCGCTTCTGCATTAGCTGTACTATGCATTGTATCAATTTTATTTATATCCAACGTATCTGTGAATAGTAATGATAACATGATCAAAAACCTCAATACATCTCAGCAAGGTCAAACAGCGCCTCAACAAACGCCTTCCACTGTACCAGTTCAGGATAGTAATCATTAATTATAATTGCCCGATAGTATAAGGGTAGTACATCAGATTTTGGTTCTGAGTGTCTTGGTTCGAATCCAGGTCGGGCAACATTAAGCCACGCAACAAGCGTGGCTTTTTTATTTGTATGCTCCTGCAAGTATTTCAAAGCCCACCAACTTTACACATTAATTTTATAAAAATGTATTGTTTTTTATTGTTATTCTATGCATTTAGTTAAATTGTCGAGAAATTATCTAATTATTTTTTACAAATCTTAAAAAATTGTTATGAGCAAAATCAATTTTAAGAATGCCGCCCCTTTCTTTATTTTAAGTATTGTAGCAATCTCGGCAATGTTTATACCCACTTCACCCAATTTCGACGATGGTAAATATAATACTGCAGATATCGCCTGGATCTTAGTGGCAACAGCCTTAGTTTTTCTAATGACGCCAGGGCTTGCTTTCTTTTACGGAGGAATGGTAAATCGTAAAAATGTACTTTCTACAATGATGAAAAGTGTTGTGGCAGCCGGAGTAGTAGGCGTTTTATGGATTATAGTTGGTTATAGTCTTTGTTTTGGAGATTCCATAAAAGGTTTTATAGGTGATCCGGCCACCAATTTTATGTATAAAGGTGTAGCATCTGGCGAACCTTGGTCACTTGCTCCTACCATCCCGAAATCTCTTTTTTCAATGTTCCAGTTAATGTTTGCTATTATTACCCCGGGATTAGTTGTTGGTGCAATAGCTGAAAGAATGAGGTTTACTGCTTATGTTCTTTTTACTGTTCTCTTTAGCCTGTTAGTATATGCACCTCTTGCGCACTGGAGCTGGAACCCCGGTGGATTTTTATTTAAAATGGGTGCATTAGATTTTGCTGGTGGTACGGTTGTACATATTTCTGCCGGATGTGCAGCACTTGCCGGGGCAATTGTTTTGAAGCCAAGAAAGGTGCACATGCTTCATAAAGAAACTGTACCGGCAAATATTCCTTATGTACTTATAGGAACCGGATTATTATGGTTCGGATGGTTTGGGTTTAATGCCGGTTCGGCACTAGGTGCGAATACACTTGCAGTTTCTGCATTTTCAACAACTAACACCGCTGCGGCTGCGGCAGGTTTATCCTGGATGTTTTTTGATGTACTAAAAGGTAAAAAACCTTCCGTTACCGGTTTTTGTGTAGGTGCAGTTGTAGGATTAGTGGCAATTACGCCTGCAGCAGGTTATGTTGCCATACCTCAAAGTATTTTTATAGGCTTTATAGCTGCCATAGTTTCTAATATTGCGGTTCTTATAAAATCAAAAAGTTCATTGGATGATACTTTAGACGTTTTTCCATGTCATGGTATCGGAGGCATGGCAGGCATGTTAATGACAGGCATTTTTGCAACCAAAGCAGTTAATAGTGCCGGTGCTGACGGATTAGCGTATGGAAACGCCTCTTTCTTTTTTACACAGCTTAAAGCTATGTTATGTGCGGTTGGCTACAGCTTCGTTGTTTCATTCCTAATCTTTAAACTTGTAAATTTTATTGTGCCGTTGCGTGTGAGTGATATTGAAGAAGAAACAGGTCTTGATTTAAGTCAGCATGATGAAAAATACATGCATGTAACGATGTCTGTTTCTGAGGAAGGACTAACAGTGGAAAATGCTTAATGGATTTTTAAAAAAAGAGAAAGGCTGTTTACAATAAACAGCCTTTTTTAATTTAATAAATTATATTAAGAAGCTTTACGTTTTACTTGCGAAAGACTCGCTTTCAATTCTTCCATTAAATCTTTTGTACCGGAATGAACAACCTGCATTTTAGGTGCTTTGAACTTTTTGCCTTTTGCTTTTGCTTCTATAAACTCTAAAAGCGTTTCCGTATAAGTATCCTTATATTTTGAAACATCAAATTCACCGCTTAATTGCTCTATTAATTTCATTGCCATATTCACTTCAGCTGTGCTAACTTTTGATTCAGGTACTTTTATGTCTTCTATACTTCTTATTTCTTGTGCATATTTTATTTTATGCAGCAATAAAATTTTCTCAGAAGGATTTATAAGGCAAAGATTTTCCTTGCTTCGTAATACAAATGTTCCTAAAGCAGCTTTTTTAGATTTAAGCAATGAATCGCGCAATAACACATAAGCTTTGCCGCCGGTTTTTTCCGGTTCAATATAATAGGATGCATCATAATAAATCGGCGGCACTTCCTCCACTTCAACAAACTCAGTTATATCTATTGTTTTCGTTTTCTCAGGGCTCGCTTTTTTAAAATCTTCATCAGTTAAAACTACATATTGATTATCTACTTTATAACCCTTGACAATATTTTCCCACGCCACTTCTTTTCCAGTCTTTTCATTCACACGTTTAAACTGAATATGAGAGTGATCTTTTTTATCCAGCATATCTAAATCAAGGCTGGTTGATTCAACAGCACTGTATAATTTAATAGGAATATTTACAAGACCAAAACTTATCGAGCCTGTCCAAATCGATCTCATATATTTTTTAAATAACGAATGAAAATATTGTGCCTTGAAAATGTAAAACAAATGTGGAAATGATTTCCCTTTATTAATTCGCTGCTGATTTCACGTCGTTGAATAACCTTAATTGCGTAAGGCTTGAAATAAATAATTGCAGGTGATTTTGAACAAGACTTTTTATTGAACTTCCCAGGTGTTTATCACTTAACAGTCTTCTATAAGATTTCAAATATACTTCTTCAAAATAATTACAGATCGAATCAAGCCCATGCATGGAATATAAAGCAGGTAATTTTTTATCTGCTGTAATATCTTCATCATAATTTGCGCAAATAAGAGAATCAATTTGGGCGCGGATTTCATTTTCGCATTGTAAAGATTCAGAAGCAAGCAGGTACACACATTTTGCGAGTGATTTATCAAAGCTTGTGTTCGCAATATTTTCGAGTGTTTTACGCGCCCTGTGCATTGTATCCATGGTTTGCTTAAGACGGGTACACATATACGAATACTGCATAGCCTGTTTCGGGGAGATATCAGGAAAAATCATTGCAATCGTTTTTGTTCAATAAATACCACAAAAAATATGCCTTCCTAATGGTACGATTTTAGCAAACCTCAAACCATCTTCTGTAAGTGGCCGAATAATTTAATCACTTTAATTAATTTATGCGAAAAACTATATTCCAGTTTTTTCATTGGTATTATCCAAAAAATAAATTGTGGAAAGATGTGTCTCAGCAAGCCGAGCATTTAGAATGGCTTGGCATTTCAGATGTTTGGCTGCCGCCGGCATACAAATCTTCAGCAGGTTCTAATGGTGTGGGCTATGATGTTTATGATTTATTTGATCTTGGCGAGTTTGATCAAAAAGGTTCTGTAAAAACAAAGTATGGTACAAAAAACCAGCTTATAAATTCTATTAAAACATTGCATCAACATAATTTAAATGCAATGGCTGATATTGTTCTTAATCATAAAAACGGTGCAGATGAAACAGAAACTGCAACTGTAATAAAAGTTGACTATAATGACAGGAACAAAATTGTATCTGAAGCATTTGAAAAAGAAATCAATACTAAATATTATTTTCCTGGCCGTAACAAAAAATATTCTGAGTTTGTTTGGGACTGGCATGCATTTACAGGAGTTGATGAATGCACATCAGACGAAGGTAACTGCATATTTAAAATATTGAATGAGCATGGAGGGGAAGCGTGGGACAATGTAATTGGAAATGAATTTGGCAATTTTGATTACCTGCTCGGGGCAGATATTGAATTCAGAAATCCAAATGTTAGGAATGAGTTGAAATACTGGGGTAAGTGGTTTATTGAAACAACAGCTTTTGATAGTTTACGGCTTGATGCAGTAAAACATATTTCGCCGGATTTTTATAAAGAGTGGCTCGATTACCTGAACGAAACTTTTCAGAAAAAGTTTTTTACAGTCGCCGAATACTGGAGTTCGGATCTCCATTTCCTGCATGAATATCTTAACGTAATGGAAGATCGTGTGCAATTGTTTGATGTGCCGTTGCATCATAATTTATATGATGCCTCAATGAAAGGAAAAGATTATAACCTGCCGGATATTTTTAATAATACACTTGTTGGCACACGTTCACAAAGCGCTGTAACATTTGTTGATAATCATGATACTCAACCTACACAGTCCCTGGAATCGTTTGTAGATTTTTGGTTTAAGCCTCATGCAAATGCTTTAATTCTTTTAAGACAAGAGGGTGTTCCATGCGTTTTTCATCCAAGTTATTATGGTGGTTCGTATGAATCGAATGGGAATAAGATTGATTTAGCGCCGGTGCCGCATTTATATAAAATGCTAATGATAAGAAAGAATTTATTCGATGGCCAACAATGTGATTATTTCGATCATCCTAATGTAATAAGCTGGTTTGTTTCAGGCACCCTGGAAAACAGGAATGCAGGCTTCGTTGTGGTTTTATCAAACAGCGATGATGGTTTTAAGGAGATGAATTTAGGAAGCTTAAATGGCAACAGGAAATTCGTAGATGTTACGGGGAGTTTTGCTGATGCTATCCAAACCAATGATGAAGGCATTGCCATCTTTCCTGTAAAATCAAGAAGCATTAGCATTTGGATAAAAGAAGAAGCACTGGATAAAATAAAATAACCTATAACCTTTACTCTTAAAATTTTTGATATGCGTTGGGGAATCATCGGGCCGGGCAATATTGCCAAAGAATTTGCAGAAGATTTAAAGTATGTACAAACGTCCAAGTGTGAAGTGGGCGCTGTTCTGGGAAATAACCTTGAACATACGCAGCAGTTTGCCCAAAAATATGGTGGCACTGCCGTTCATGACTTAGATGAATTTTTAAGCCTGAAGCCTGATGCAGTTTATATAGCAACGCCACATCCTTTGCATCACGATCAAGCGCTGGAATGTCTTAATAAAAAAATTCCTGTGTTATGTGAAAAGCCACTTGCTATAAATGAAAAACAGGTTACAGATCTGGTAAACGCTTCCAAAAAAAACAACACTTTTTTAATGGAAGGCATGTGGACGAGATTTCTTCCAAGCTTTCAATTCTTATTTACGATCATTCAGTCGAACACAATTGGTGATATAATTCATTTGCATGCTGACATGAGTTTTATTGCTGAAAAAGATAAAAACAACCGCTTCTTTAATCCTGAATTAGGTGGCGGTTCATTGCTTGATGTTGGCGTGTACACAATGTATCTTAGTTATTTTTTGTTGGGCAACCCTGAGAGTATTTGTGCATGTGGCAAAGTAACAGAGCAGCATATTGATGAAACCTGTGGTATAATGCTGAGATATAAAAATGGCAATTATGCAATGCTTGAATCTTCTATTATCACTCAAACAGAAGGCAGTGCCTGGATATATGGAAGCGATGGTACCATCCGCATAAAAAAGCCATGGACTGAACAACCCGAAAAAATTGAAGTGATTATAAACAACGAGTCTTCATTCAAACATATTCCTTCATGGCAGGGCCGTGGCTTTCAGTATGAAGTTGAACATGTAATTCAATGCTTTAAAGAAGGAAAAATTGAAAGTGATATTTTACCGCACCAGGCAAGTATCGACGTTATAAAAATTATGGACGAAGTACGCAGGCAATTAAAGATTGTTTACCCCCAATACGAATAATATTATTTTATAAAAGGCTGAATGATCGCATTCACGTCGTCCATAGTAAGCGGTTCGTCAAAAGCTTCCGTTGCAGTTATTTCGTTAAAGCCTGGTATGGTTAACATGCTTATACCTAATTGTACAACATTATCTTCACCGGCATAAGAAGCCTGCATAGTATTAACGCCGTTTGCTTTATTACTTGTTATCCATGGTTTTTCAGAAGTTTCCGGATTTGGCCCCGACGTTTTGCGTATTAAACGTACATGCGCTGCATGACGTGCTTCAGCAGAATGAATTTGAAGTATGTTCGTTAATACATCATTATTCGTAATAAGTCCGGTTAGTTGCCCTTTGTAAGCCCGAACACAGGTATCTTCAAATGCCTGGGATAGTTGCAGAAAAACCTGGTAATTGGTAAACACGTTTGGATAAGTATTGTTTGCAGTAAAATCAAACACAGGCGAAGCATCTGCAACTCCACCTAATGAAGTAATGGTATTTGTAAGGAAATTTACATGTGCTGTTTCGTGTTGATTTATTAATGTAAAAGCGGGAATATCGGTTGCATTGATAAGGGTTTTTTTTAAAGCTTTAGTATAGAAAGATGATTCAAGATATTCAAGCCTTAGCATAAAATTTAAAATATCAACAATTGCAGTTGGAGTTTGCCCATACGCTTTATTCAATATACTACCCAAAGCAAAAGGCAAAGCAGTTAAGGCAAGCTTTCCGCCAAGGTTGGTGAAGCGATGCATCGCTTTTCTGCGGCTATGCAAACGTTCATATATCTCCGGGTCTGTTTTTTCTATTTCGCTAAAAATGTTTTGCAGGTTCATACAATTTTGTTTTTCAATTAGTCGGTAAATGCGAAGCGTCGAGTTTTATAAGCAGAAATGGAGCAATCGTATTTAATACCGAACTTGTATCATTTACAACATCCAATCCATTCATATCTACAATGGTTGCATCGGCAAAAGAACCATACGACAATAAATCTCTTATATAGGCCGCATGTCTTGCTTCAACAGAGGCGATCTTTGCAGCCACCTGCAAATAATCAGCGCTTGAAAATAATTTAGCCGCGCCATTATAAGCGCTTACAATTAAGTCTTCAAAAGTTTTAGCCGCATTCAATACACTCTCCCTGTCCGAAAAATCTATTCCTGAAAAATCGAATTTCAATTGCCCTATAGCGGTTATACTTAAAATAGTATTGTAAAATCCACTGTAACCTATCGCGTGATCACGAATATCTGTAAGCAAAGAAATTTCATCAGCAGTTGCATTTGTATAAGGCGTTTTTACAAGCTGGACATAAAAAGCAGCCTGCAATTGTGCCAGTGTAAAAAAGTAGTTTAATACTCCGACATCACCACTGCCCAAATCAATTCCATTACTGTTACTTCCTCCGTTATTTTTTGTACAGGCAAAAGCAAATGGTGCAATTAATGCACTTGTACCGGCGGAAGTCAAAAATGTTCTTCGGTTCATAAGCAAAAGTTATAGTCAATCTTCTTACTTCCCCACAAGCCTCATAATAGTATTATAACAGCAAGATATAATTTCTTAA
>JAFBAF010000065.1 GCA_019247895.1 Parafilimonas sp.
TCCTTTTACAGGCGTACTGTTTTCCCTTTTGAGCGCTTTGTATGGAAGCGCAATATTGCTAAAGGTTTTGAATCCGGCTCTTCGCTGCACATGTGCTCGCTTCTGCCCAAAAGTACACTTGATAAAGTGATACGATATTATAAACCAAAAACCTGGCTTGATGTGGGATGTGGTACAGGCAGCAGTTTAAAATATGTAAAAAAGAAAGGTATAGAAATAATGGGGTTGGAAAATTCTTCGCTGGCGATCAAGGCTTCAAAACTGGGCAACCAAATAAAAAAATGTGATCTTACCATACCGCTTGATCTTGATAGAAATTTTGATGTAGTTTGGTGTTATGAAGTAGCGGAACATTTGCCTGAAGAAAAGGCGGATATATTAGCAGATACATTGGTTAAACATGGTAATATAATTGTTTTATCTGCAGCAACCCGCGGCCAGGGCGGTGATGGACACATAAATGAACAGCCTCATACATATTGGATTGAAAAAATGGCTAACCGGGGTTTCATTGTTGATAAAGAAATAACTGAAGAAATTCATGCACTTAATGAGCTTTATTCATGTAATGTTCATTGCTTTAAAAAGTTGTTGTTATAAAGTTGCCGCACCAGTTTTCAATATGTTTTTGCTTAAATAATTTGGGTGCTCTCGGGCTTGGAGCAAGTCTTACCTCTTTAAATAAATATTGCTCCGATACATCCATTCTTAAAATATATTTTTTATGTTCATCAGTTGATAAAGGAATAAAACAATATATTCTTGATTTATTAAATGATCAGAATTATAACGGAGCGTTTGAATTTATTGACTTTGATGCACAAAAAGAGTTCGGAAAATACAGGTCGCTGCAAAATGACTGGACCACTTACGGGCGTTTATTAATGCCGGATCTGATCAAAGAAAACAAAGCTCTTTACCTTGATACAGATTTAATAATAGAAACAGATGTATTGGATATTTTAAAAACAGATATGCAGGATTTTGCAATTGCCGCTGTACCAACAAGTGCCCTATTATATGCGCTTGAACATGCGTTTTTCTGTGACATTTTGCATTTAAATCCGACCCTGACAGTTTTTAATGCCGGGGTTTTATTAATGAATATTGAATTATGGAAACAAAATAATATAAAACATAAACTGTTGGAGATTGGCAATACATATCCGAATGAATTATTATCGGCAGACCAGGCCTTATTAAATGCTTTTTTTGCTGGCAATTTTTTTCAGCTTCCCGCAAAATATAACGTTCACTGGTATGCTGCAAGCATTCCTGCTGCTGTTGCTGATGACGCAATTTTTCATTTTGTAGGCTCTCCGAAGCCATGGGATGTTTTCGGAAAATATTTGCACTCGGGCTATGCCAGATGGAAAGAATTTGATGTACTGCACTGGAGTCGTCATATTTTAAAAACTAATAAAAAAGCTCAGCTAAAAAGAACCTGGTCAATAAGAGGGTCTTACGTCAAAAGACTTTTAAAGAAAGCATAGAAATAAAATGAAAATCCTTCACATAGTTCCTTCCTATAAGCCCGCTTACATATATGGCGGAACGATCGAATCGGTTGCGAGGCTCTGTGAAGGATTGGCAAATGCGGGTGAAGAGGTTAAAGTATTTACTACTACAGCAAATGGTAAAGAGGAACTGGATATTACACCTAATACTGAATATGACGTGGATGGTGTTAGTGTAGTATATTTCAAAAGAATATTTAAAGACCCTGTTTATATTTCTCCTGCTCTTTGGAAACGGTTATATAAAGAATGTGACCGGTACGATGTGGTTCACATTCATTCCTGGTGGAACTTTTTAGTAATAGTTGCTGCCTTTATTTGTAAACGAAAAAAAGTAAAAACGATTATATCGCCACATGGTATGATGAGCGATTATATATTACACAACTCAAATACTTTTTTTAAATCGATTAGTCATTTAAGTATAGGTAAGCGCTTGTTAACCTACTCGGCTTTTCATGCTACTTCAGATGCCGAAGTTGAAGAGTGTGTTAAGTTAATACCCGGCTGGAAGGGTTTTATGATTCCAAACATTGTTTGGCTGCCCCAACTGGAAATAAAGAAACCCGCACTTCCTGAGTTTACTATTATTTTTTTATCGCGGATTCATCCTAAAAAAGGAATTGAACTGCTGATGGAAGCTATAAGTGCCATGCATGTAAAACCGGTACTTAAAATAGCTGGCATAGGAGAAGATAAGTACATTGATAAATTAAAGCAAAAAGCAAAGGACTTAAATATAGCTAATAATGTAAAATGGGAAGGATGGCAGGACAGGGACCAAAAATTCAAAGCATTTATGAGTGCCGATTTATTTGCTTTAACCTCTTATAACGAAAATTTTGGAAATGTAGTTATTGAAGCTTTACATGCAGGAACGCCGGTTTTAATTTCTGATAAAACGGGCCTTTATTCGTTTATAAAAAAATATAATCTTGGCTGGATTTGTAAAACCACTGTTGAAGATATTAAACTGAAATTGCAGGAAGCAATTAGCAATACTGCGCAAAGAAAATGGATAAGTAGCTGTGCTTCCCTGGTAATAAATGATTTTTTTACAGAAGAAAAGTTGATCCCGGAATATATTAAACATTATCAGCAATAGCTTTCTTTTTCTTATCATATCTCATTACAAAGATCGTCATCATCCCGAGAATTATAACATATGTAAGCGTATCAAAACTTGTATGTGCGTTGAAGTTTTGAAAATAGCTCCATTTATAATAATTACTCAACGCAATCATATCAATTCTAAAAATATTTATTGCGAATATTATGGCTGCGCCGATAGTAATCCACTTTAGTTTATACTTCAGGCGTATACGATGCGCTATAATGAATCCTAACCATAAACTTATAGCACCAATTCCTAAACATCCCCATGCAATAGTTACCCCTTTACTTCCTGCTATTGTGATGTTGGCATTACCTAACTGATGCACTGAATAGCCGGAAATCTTCAGCAAAAAAGCCGATGTTTTTGAAACGAAAATTGTAAGCCACCCGGGAAAATTCGCATAACTGCCAAAAAAAGAAAAGTATAATTTTCCACCCGGTGTTGTAAAACCAACATATAAATAGAACCCATACTTTAGTACAAAATACAATACAAGGAAAATGATAATATTAAAATCGGGTTTGCTCTTTAAATTTAATCTTCCTCTATGCATAACCTTCATTAAACTAATTTAACGAACTCACTAATTCCTAACCAGGCACTAAGGCGCCATAAAAGTTTATCTCGCAAACTAAATATAATTTTGTACGTATATAACTCAATATTTTCTTTAGATTTTCGTTAGAACAAAATATATCAGCTTAGCAGCTCAGTTTGATAGTTTTAAGGGCCTGATGATAAATTAAATGACAAAAAAAAATCTCAATCCGGAAAAATCACTATGTTTATAACATCATTACCTAATCAAGGGATTGAATTTTTATCCGTAATCCAAAACTGACTATGCAATTTCAGAATCTAAAAAATTTCAGGCTGCCTTCAAATTTTCGCGGCCGTTCAGCCTGGTACGTGCAAACCTGGTGGCTCGTTCAAATGCTTTTTTTCAAAACATCACCACAATTTATGTATGGTTGGAGAAGGTTTTTGTTAAGATGTTTTGGCGCCGAAATAGGGAAAAAAGTAATGATAAGGCCATCCGCCCATATTCAATTTCCATGGAAGTTGCACATAGGTGAGTACAGTTGGGTTGGCGATAGTGTTGTTTTGTATAATCTTGACCATATTTATATAGGAAGCCATTCAGTTGTTTCACAACGATCTTATTTGTGCACGGGAAGCCATCATCATCTTTCTGAAAACTTTTCCATTTATATAAAGCCGGTAACAATTGAAAATCAATGCTGGCTGGCTGCAGATGTATTTGTGGCGCCCGGCGTAACTATCGGAGAGGGTACAGTGGTTGGCTCCCGCTCTTCCGTATTCAAACCATTGCCTTCCGGTAAAATTTGTTTTGGAACACCTGCGGTTGTTATTAAAGACAGGATTAAAGGTGATGCGGATGAATTACAAATTATTTTTGCGCCTTCATTCGAGCCTAAGCCTATCGAACTTTGGTCAGATTATTCAGGATCAAAAGCTCTATTTAGCGATATTTGATAAAGACATAAACTTATAATTTTTAAAAGGCTCGCTTAGCGAGCCTTTTTTATAAAGAAAATCCTTTACGGATAATAAAATAACAAACTTTTTACCTGCAAATTTCAGGTTTAACTACCTTGTGCCTTATTCCAATATCCAGGCTATGAAAATAAAACTTCAGGTTTTTAACAGCTGTTCTAAGACCTTACAAAGCAAGATTTTTTACTACTGTTTTATATGCTTCTTAATGGTCAATTTCACCGTTGATGCACAGGTCAACAATACCGGGGCATTGTATATAGCGGGTAACGCCGGTATGTATACCGATTTTACAAATGCAGCATCATCTTCTTATCAAAATGATGGCAATTTGTATATAACCGGTGATTTTATAAATAACCAGCCCTCAATGGCAGAAGGCACAGGCACCACGCAGTTCACCGGCACAAGTCTTCAAAAAATCAGGGGAGTTCAATCATCTGTGTTTCACCACGTATATCTGAATAATGTAAATGGCGTACAAATGCAAAGAAATACTACGATGGGTGGAACTATTTCTACCGTAGCAGGAAGTCTTTATTTTAACGGGTATGCATTAACGATGGGCGGAAAAATAAATACCGCATATACCAATACCAGCGCATTTAATGTAACATCTTCATCAGACTTGAATATTACCGGCCCGGCGGGAACGGGCAATCCATTGTATTTTGCTCCATCAGGCAATACTTTACACAATCTTACAATAACATCCGGTGCAACCGGTATGTTGGGCAATGCATTGAATATTACTGCCGGAAGCGCTTTTGGAACTGTTACAAGCGACGGAACTTTTAATGCAAATAATTTTCTTACTATAAAATCCGATGCGAATGGTACTGCAAGGATTGCTCAATCTTCCGGTACTATTACAAATTTTGTAACTGTTGAGAGGTATATACCTCCGCGCAGAGCCTGGCGATTTATGAGTGTACCTGTTGTAAATGATACTTTGCACATACGAACTGCCTGGCAGGAAGGTGTAAATAATCCCAGCTTAAGTGTACGTTATGATCCGCATCCGGGATATGGCACCCATATAACCGGCGATAATAATACTTCAAACGGGTTTGATTATAATACCACCTATAATGCTTCCCTTAAAGTATGGGTGCAGGCAACAAACAGTTGGAGTAGCTATGCTCCATCAACATTATACACATTAATTAATGATTATAATGGTTATTGTCTTTTTGTGCGTGGAAGCCGAGCAGTAGACCTTTCGCAAGCTACTAACGCAATACCTGATGCAACCATTCTGCGGGTTACCGGTAATATTAATAATGGTTCATGGGCAAAACCTTATGCGGGTGTTAAGCTAAACGATTTATTATTGGTAGGTAATCCTTATGCGTCTTCTATCGATATAGCATCAATGCTTAATGCATCTTCAGGAATATATAGTAATAAGTTTTGGGTTTGGGATCCTGCACTTTCGGGTAGTTATGGAGTTGGCGGCTATGTTGTATATAACAATGGAATTATGGCTCCGTTAACTCAAAATTATCCTGCACCTACTACAATTATCCAGGCAGAACAGGCATTTTTGGTACAGTCAAATAATGTAGGCGCTACTATCAACTTAAAACAAGCTGATAAAACCTCCAGCGAGACAGGTATTTTTGCACGAAACAGTGCGCCTGCACATCCGGCTGTTTATGTAAATCTGGTCGTTCCATCAAATAATTCATTTGTAGTGGAAGATGGTGTTGCAACAGGGTTTGGAAATCGTTTTTCAGCCAACGTTGATACTGATGATGCTATGAAACTTTGGAATTTCTATGAAAACATTGCTTTGATAAGAAATGGAACGCCGTTATCTATAGAAATGAGGCCTATGCCTGTTATAACTGACACCTTATTTTATAAAATGTATTTAAGACAACAGCCTTATGCGCTACAGGTATTTGCGCAGGATGCTGAAAAAATTAAGACAAAAGCTTGGTTAGTTGATAAATATCTCCATACAGAAACTGCGTTGGATCTATACGATACTACGATATATAATTTTACACCGAATCCGGATACTAATAGTTATCGTAATCGCTTTATGATAGTATTCAGGATTAAATTAAATGGTGATCCCGTGCCTGTAAGTAAAAGTGTTGACCAGTTAAATCCCGACGAAACAGGAAGTGCAAATAGTATTGCTTCCTCAACAGGTTATATAACAGTATATCCAAATCCTGTTACAGGTAAAAGCTTTATCCTTAACCTGAATGATTTACCTGCAGGTAATTATAATCTCAATTTTTATTCATTAAAAGGTGCGTTATTATTTACTAAACAGGTTGATCACAAAAAGACTAATAGTAACTATACAATTAATCTGCCTTCAAACATTTCAGCCGGCGCGTTTACCCTGCAACTTGTAAATAAAACCGGTACTATAACTAAATCAATCTCTTTAATAATAGCCAGGCAATAAATAAGGTGTGGTTATTAACTATACCTGCAACCTCCTGCTTATCGGTTTTCAACCGGCTGCTGATTTGATTTTTACGGCAATAATATTTATCTTTTGCCGTTCAACATATTTTAAATACTTAACGTATATTAATATATTATCAGGCTTTTGCAAAAGACATTTAAATTGCAAATAATATCAGCAATAAAAACCTGGACAATTGATATGATAAGAAAACCTATAATGCAGATGGTAATTGCGGCGGTGTTGATTTTAGGACTAACTACTCATATAAAAGCTCAGGGAGGCGGCCCTCCTGATGGTGATCCGGGAGATGACCCGGATAAAGTACCATTAGATCCCGGGTCATGGGTTTTAGTTGCAGCAGGCACAGGTTACGGACTTAAAAAGTTGCGGGATGCGCGGCGGTTTAACCAGAAAAACGGGCCAAACGCAACCGCTCAATATATTAGTAAACAAGAAACTCATAACAATGAGTAATATTTCTTAATTGACCAATTCGACCGCTTGAAACATTTGATTTTTTCGTTTTGTTGCGTTGTAATGACTATAAACGCCTGTTACTCACAAGCTGAATGGTTTGTTAGTGCAGGTATCGGACCTATTAATTATGTGGGTGATTTGCGGGATAAAAGATTTACAACAACCGGTATGAAATTGAATGGTTCGGTTGATTTGACGTATTCCACGCCTTATATATCCGGAACATTTTCATTAACGGCGGGCAAAATCGGAGCTACAGATGCTCAAAATGGGCCTAAGTGGAAATATCGGAATTTAAGTTTTCAATCTATGCTTTATGAAGCGGCAGTTCGCGGAGAACTTAATTTTAAAGATATTACTCAGCCTGAAAACGCTTTTAATAATGAGAATCCTGATAAATTTACACCGTACATATTTGCAGGAGTTGCCCTTTTTCACTATAATCCTTATACGTTTGACCAATCGGGTAAAAAAGTTTATCTTCAACCACTTGGCACAGAGGGGGAAACCACCCCATACTCCTTATGGCAATTTGCAATACCTTTTGGCATTGGTGTAAAGTATGCGCTTAATAGTACAACGCTTATTAGTGCAGAGTTTAATGTAAGAAAAACATTTACAGATTACATAGATGATGTTAGCCACTTTCATTACCTTGATACAGTAGCATTAGCAGCATCACATGGCCAGGAAGCGGCCTCTCTGTCCTATAGAGCAGACGAAATTCCCAACAATCTTTATAATTTTTATGACGGGTACAGAGGAAATCCTCATAAAAAAGATGGATATTATTCTGTAATGGTAAAAATTTCATTTCAACTTTTTACCAGCAGCCCCAAGTTTTACTACGGTTATTAATAAAGGCAAGGCTCTTTAATAGCCACAATCTCGGGGCTAATTCTTATTATTAACAATAAGGAACGTTTAAGTGGATATTTCGTTCTTATTATCTAATACGCCATTTGAATGTAAAATTGACACAATATATTTGTACAGTCCATAACCTATAAATGTTGGCCCCTTAGCAGGTAATGTATGTATCGACAACTGACATTATATAAAATTGCTTTTTTAAATATTCTTTTAACGGCATTAGTGTTTGTATTGCCTGATCCTGTTTTCCAAACTCCCGTAAAAATTGGAGTTTGCATTATGAACGTTGGTTTTCTTGCGCTTGCTTTACACAACCTGCCTGCTTTTTTAAAACGCAATGATAGCAGATTATTAATAGGAAGAAAAAGAACACTCATTGTATTAAGCTGTAGTGTTTACATTTTTATTATTGCTTTTTCATTCTATTTTCGTTCCGGTAACAGGCAATTATTTATTGTTTATCTACTGTGGACGATTGCAATGTCTGTTTTATATCTGTTTGCAAATCCTATCTCAGTTTTTTTGCACAAAATTTTTAAAAAAAGGCGAAGGGTTGCTGTTGTAGGTTATGATGATACAGCTCATAAACTTGTAGAAAAACTTAAAAGAAAAAGTAACAGTCATTTTATAAATCACTTGGATAATGGTGGCTTTGTGGCCAATTCAACCGATATAAGAGTATTATCAGAGTACCTGGAATATGCTAAACAAAATAACATAAACGAGTTATATATTTCAATGCCCGATTATGAAGAAGATAATATTAGTGTGCTTACAGAAGAAGCAGAAAAGCATTGCATCCGTGTAAATTTTATAGCTCCTCAAAAAGACCTTGCTTCCGGTTTTTACCATGTTTCTTATATTGGTGGCCTGCCCGTATTACAAAGGTTTCGTGAACCTTTGAAACGTTTGCATAAGCAAATTATAAAAAGAATTTTTGATTTGTTTGTGAGCTCAATGGTTATCATTTTTATACTTTCATGGTTAATACCACTGGTAAGTATATTAATAAAGCTTGAAAGTAAAGGACCTGTTTTTTTTAAGCAATTGCGTACAGGAAGGGAAAATAATGCTTTTATGTGCTTAAAGTTCAGAAGCATGTATGCTAATAACGAATCTGACATTTTACAGGCTTCAAAAAACGATAAAAGAATTACAAAGGTGGGATCTTTTTTGCGAAAGACCAGCCTTGATGAGTTTCCCCAGTTCTTAAATGTATTTATGGGGGATATGAGTATTGTAGGACCAAGACCACACATGCTGCATCATACTCAACAATATAGTGGTAAGGTAAATCACTATATGGTAAGATTATACCTGAAGCCGGGCTTAACAGGCTGGGCACAGGTAAATGGGTATAGAGGCGAAATAAAAAATATTGAGCTAATGAAGAACAGGGTGGAGCATGATATATGGTATATGGAAAACTGGAGCTTGCTGTTTGATATAAAAATTATGTTTTTAACATTACGAAACATTTTAAAGGGAGAAGAAAATGCTTATTAACAGCACAATGTCAATTACTCACTTATATATTTGCAGCTTAAAAATTACCAGTAGTCTTTCCAAAATCAGTGCTATTATAATCTGAAAAATTCACTACTTAAAAACCATTTGATGAAGATCAATTTCCGTGCTTTCTTATTATTATTCATAATCCCAGGTTTCGTAACATGTTTCACATCCTGTAATACTTATAAAAATGTTGCCTATTTTCAGGATTTTGCGGATACTGCAAAGCCTGTTCTCGTCAAAACCGTTCCCTTTTCTTCACCCGTTATACAAACAGACGACATACTATCTGTTACCATACAAACCATAGATAATGATGTTACTAATATGCTTAATAGTAACAGCAGCTTAAATAACTCAACTACTGCAATGCCTGTTGTGGGTAGCAGCAGTGCCAGTACGCCACAAGGCATAAACGGTTATTTGGTTGATAAAGATGGGAACATTGAAGTGCCCTTTGTAGGCAAAGTACATGTTGCAGGATTAACAACGGCTGAAGCAAAAAATCTGATCTCCGGTGAAGTAAATAAATACTTTAATGATGCAATCGTAAATGTGCGGTACGCAAATTTTAAAATCACTGTTATTGGTGAAGTTTTAAAGCCTTCAACATATGTTATACCTAATGAAAAGATAAACATTTTTGATGCATTGGCTTTGGCAGGAGATATGACAATCTATGGACAGAGAGAAAATGTTCTTTTGGTTCGCGATACATTAAATGATAAAAGGCTCGTTAGGCTTAATCTTAATAACAAAGATATAATTAGCTCTCCCTATTTCTATCTGCAATCAAATGATATTGTATATGTGCAGCCGAATAAGCAAAAAGTAGCTGCAACCGATGCTTATCGTAATCGCCTGTTTGCACTTGTTGCTGCCGTGCTTACTGTGGTGATTGTATCAGTTAATAAACTTGGTAAATAATTAATAACCAGAAGCGAGATTATGGATAATAGTAATAATACAAACGGAGTAAGACCTTTAAAAAAAGACGAAGAATTTGACATAAAAAAAATTCTGCATAAATTTTTAGTGCAGTGGAAATTTTATGTGGCAAGTTTGATAGTTATTGCATTTCTGACATTCATGTTTATCAGGTATTCAACACCTTTATATAAAGTGCATGCGCAGGTTTTAATTGAAGATAACAGCAGTAAAGGCGGTTCTTCATCGTCATCATCATCTTTCGCCCAAACAAATATGCTTCAAGATTTCAGCGGTCTGTTTGATCTTCAAAATAATGTTTATAACGAAATGTCAATCCTGCAATCAATAGACTTGCTGGAAAAAACAATTAATAACCTGCATTTAAACATTGCATATTATAAGAAAGGTGATATCAGGGATATAGAAATGTTTAATAAAAGCCCGTTCAGAGTTGATTTCACCCCAACTTCAGATTCAATACTTTTAACTGAATTTGAACTGAGTTTTCCAGACAGTGGTCGTTCAGCAAAATATTCAATAAAAACAGCAGACAATTCCTTTAAGGCTACTGCGAATTTTGATGATACAATTCAGTCGCCTGTTGGCAAAATTTGCCTTGTTCGTACCGGGTTCCCGTTTACTGATAATGTTTACAGCTTTACGGTAACTTCCGTTGCTGCAACTATTGCAGACATTCAAAAAAATATGGTTATTTCTATTCCTGATGATCAAACCACTGTTATCCAGGTAGATTATAATACTAATGTGCCAAGAAAGGGAGAATCTGTGGTGGGACAATTGATTAATGAATACCTGAAAAGAAACCTGACCGAAAAAAATGAAATATCAGACAGTACAATTGCATTCATTAATAGCCGGATAGGATTGGTTTCAGGTGATCTTTCAGGTATTGAAACCGATATAGAGCATTTTAAACAACAAAATAATTTAGCCGATATCAATGCGCAGTCTCAACTGCTCGTTCAAAATAGCTCCGTTTACTATCAAAAATTGAATGAGGCGGAAGTGCAGCTGAATGTTGTTAAAACAATGCTTGATTACTTGGCTGATGAAAAAAATACAAACAGACCGGTTCCTGCCTTGCTGACGGCAGACCCAACTTTCCTTGCCTTAATGCAGCAATATAACTCACTTGTATTGCAACGCGAGAGGCTGGCGCTGACAGTAAAGGAAAATAATCCAATTGCTTCTAATATCAATACCCAAATTAAAAATGTTAGAAGCGATTTGGTGAAGAGTTTGCAAAGCCAGCAAAAAGCCTTGCAGATAAGTGAGAACAAACTGGCAGAACAAAACAAACAGGCAGCGGGTGCCATACAAAATGTTCCTGTTCAAGAAAGACAATATGTTGATTTATCAAGAGAGAAAGATATTAAACAGGCTTTGTATTTATACTTGCTTCAGAAAAAAGAGGAAACCGCAATTACACGTGCCTCTAACCTGCCAAATGCAAGTATAATAGAGGTACCAAGATCAGAATATCTCCCTTACTTCCCAAACAAATTACTTATCTGCTCTGCAGCAATTTTGCTTGCATTTATTTTGCCAACAGGTTGGATTATTGTAAAGCAATTGCTTTCTAATAAGATTGTTAACAGGGAAGATATTACTAACCAAACAACAGTGCCTATAATAGCGGAAATTGGCCATTATGATAAAGAAGGCGTGCTCAACATGCAAGAGGGCACCCGCACACCGGTTGCAGAACAGTTTAGGGTTTTTCGTACCAATATGGATTTTATTGTAAAACAAAAAACCTGCCCTGTTATATTAATAACTTCAACGATTTCAGGTGAAGGAAAATCTTTTATCAGTTCGGGCTTAGCTGCAGTTTATGCATATAGCGGCAAAAAAATACTGTTGATGGAAATGGATCTTCGCAAACCGAAACTTTCATCAATGTTAGGCGTTTCAAATGAAACAGGCTTTACTTCCTATATTATCGGTAACAGGCCTGCAATGGAATATATAAAACCACTTAAAGGATTACCAAACGTTTTTCTTTTAAGCTCAGGATTAATACCGCCAAATCCTCCGGAATTAATGATGACTGAAAGAATGGATGATTTCTTTACTGAAGTTAAGGATCAATTCGATACTATTATTATGGATACTGCACCAATTGGTGCAGTTACCGATGCACAAATCCTCGCAAAGTATTCTGATGTGAATTTGTATGTAATGCGCCAGGAGTACAGTTTTAAAAATAGCGTGGAATTTTTAAATGAACTTTTGGAAGCAGACAGGATAAGCAAAATGTATCTTGTTGTGAATGACGTTAAAAAGAGTACGAGCTACAGATACGGTTACGGATATGGTTATGGCTATGGTTATGGGTATGTGGATAATGGTAAAAAGGGATTATTTGCGAAGAAGTCTAAATCGAGAAAAAGACAACCAGTGCGGTAAATACCTGAAACGAATATAGAGAGTTAAAAAATTTTCATGCCTAAGGGTTTAAAAAATTGTTTGAAAGCGGCTTTTTACATGCTTATGTCTTTTTTGCCATTAAGCTGGATTTCCATTACACACGTTTCAAGCAATGTGAAATATGATGACTCTAATTTTAAACTTTTCCATTTATCACTTGTGCCATTATTAATGGCATGTTTATATAGTTCTTACAGACTTAAGGTTGCGGCATTTGTAAAAAAATACAGGCTTTTAATTGGCAGTTTTCTTCTATTAATGATTATGAATTTTATATCTACCGGTGTAAATGAAACCGTTTCGCCGCTGGCTGCCATGTATATAGTGAAAAACCTTATCTACTTTACTTTTTTTATTCTTTTTGCAGGAATGTGCTTAATGCTGTTTGAATTAGATGAAAAAATCAAAATTATAAGTAGCGGCGCGTTTTTATCTGTTTGTGTATTTATAGTGGTTACAACCTTTACTTATAAAGATGGAATCTATATAGTTGAGCTGGTTAAAAATTTTGCTACCGGAAATATAATGGGATTACGTTATGGATTGTTTAAAAACCTATACAATGGCGGAGCACTTGAAAGGGATTCTGATTTTGCAACTGCATTAATAAATACTATAACCGGCTCCTTCATTTTTGCCCATTTCCTTGCACTTTACGCATACTATAATTCACCTTCGCGTTTTTATAAAATCTTAAATATTATTACACTTATATTTTCATTCTTCTTTGTTATTTCAAGTATAAGCAGGTCCAATATCATAGCAATTGTATTTGGATATTTTTGTTATTGGGGCCTTGAAATAGTGTTCAATAAAAACATGAAAATTGTTTTTTCGTTGTTGGGCGGATTTATAGTATTAACCTTGATAACTATTTTAATATTGTCAAGCAGCGGAGCGCAGCAGGCTCTTTCCGGTACTTCGGCTATGTACCAGCAAAGATTTGGTGATTTAGATGAGAATGTAAGATGGCAAATGAACAGCCAGGCATTACAAATCGTTTTTTCAAATCCTAAATCTCTGTTTTTCGGGTTAGGCTCAGGAGCCTTGTTATATAGCAATCAATATTCTTTTATATCTAATGATAAATCTATCCATAACTTTATAATAGGCTCCACTTACCAGGCGGGCATTTTTGGTTTGGTATTAAGTTGCATGTTTTATTTTACACAGCTATTTTGTTTAATAAAATATGCACCCATCTTGTCAAGGTATAAAAAGGTTTTTGTTATTACCGGTGTAATGTCTGTACCGTTAATCCGGCAAATGGAATCAGGAAATAGCGGTTCACTCACATTGCAGGAATGGTTTTGCCTGGCATTCTTTTTAGGGTTTGTTTTAAGTACGTTAAACATTTCATCTGAAAAGCGCTCTATCAGGTTAACCAGTAATGGTTTTGTTGCTAAAAGTTTGCTGCAAACTTAGTTATGGCAAAAATGGGAATTGTATTTGCAATAGATGTTTAAATTTTTTAAGTATGCTTTCAAAAAGCAGTTTTGTTTTTATTTCAGTTTTACTGTCATTTATCGAATGTGGTAACGATACAACCAGGCAATTTTCTGGCAGCAATTCAAAAGGTTCTTCATTCAAAGTTACAGAATCAGGATTCGTAAGCTTTTTAGAAAATTTTAAAGGTTCATCTGCCGTAAATATTAATAATAGCCCGCGAGGCGGGAATTTTAAATTAGTTAGTGATAATAAATTGCAAGACGATTATGGAATAACATTTCCTGCAACTGCTAAAGGCAGTAATTGGCACTGGGTTAGGCAATATGAAAATGATGAACCTGTAAATATTAAATGGTTTGGAGCTAAAGGTATAGGATTAGCAGGTTACAAGGATGATAGCGCGGCCATAGTAAAGGCCGTACATTCCCTCGAATCAAAAGGTGGCGGCAAATTATATTTTCCTGCAACAAAATCTTTTTATGGATTTAACGGCGATGGTATTTTATTACCGGATAATATAGAAATATATGGTGATGGCCCGCAATCGGTGATCACACATGTAAATCCTGAAAATGCAGACTATTATAAAGGGGTAATATTTTATACTACAACTTATGGCCCTGTTGATGCCCAAAGCATTTTCCAGGAACCAATGTTTGAAATAGAAGATGCCAAAAAAGGCGACAATTTTATTGTTTTAAAAACAAAGCCTGATTCATTAAAATTAAACGATGGAAAACTTATCGGTTTAGGAGGCGGTTTATTTAATAAAAGAGGCCAGTCGAACAAATCACGATTTACACAATTTGAAATAAATGAAATTACAAAAGTTGACGGGAATAAGGTGTACCTCAAATATCCGCTTTCTGTGCCTTTGAAAACAATGACAAATAAATCACAGGAAACCGGTAATGCCACTTCGGTTCCCGTATTGGTAGATATAAACGGAAACCATTCTTTCAATAAAAAATTAAATGCATACGATAGAATCTCAAAGAACATTTATATACATGACCTGACACTTGCGCAGGAAGATCACAATTCAATTGCAAATACTCCTTACAACAGCGAAAAGGCTCCTTCAAGTATAATTGGATTGGGCGGCACATTTGAAAGTAAATTTCAAAATCTTACGCTTGAAGGTTATAATAGCTTTCTTGGTAATCTCTGGAACAGGTGCGACATATCAAATCTTAAAATTTATGCCGTAAGAAAATTTACGGATTTTGGCTATGGTTCGGCCAATACCAAAATGCATGATATAACCTGGGTTTACAAAGCAAGTAAAATAAGAGAAACAGTGGCTAAGGCTATTGAACCCGGTGAAAGAAATAAAGATATACAAAGCTTTATTTACATTAATGATGGTACACACGATATAGAAATATATAATGTTAAGGCTTCAGGTAATTGGGATGGTGAAAATATTTTTCAAATTGCAGGTGGTGCACACCACATCAATATTCATGATGTAGAAATTAATTTACCACAGTTTAATAATGTAAAGGGCGAGGCAGTGAATATAAGAGATGACAATGCAGTTACGTTCTCTCACGATATAAACTTTAAGAACGTAACATTAACATTAGGGAATATTAAGCAATTCGTAACCATAAGAGGAACCAACCAGGTGGTTGATGATAAACTTATTCAGTTTGATAATGTAAGTTTTAATGGAAGGCCTTTAAACAAAAATTCGGTTAACATCGCTAATTCTACAGGTGTTATATTGAATAAAGTATCTGTTTCTAATGGCAATATTTTACTTGATAATTCGGCAGACGCCAAAATAACTAACCTAAATGCGCCAAATTCTGATATTATTGATCAAAATAACAGAGGGAAAAAATCTGAAGTTATTGCTTCCAAATACAGGGCTATGCGGAAAATGTAATTAATATTTCAGGCCGTAATGCAAACTGCTGAAATAAAATTGAAAGAATGTTTATAAGTGACAAGTTGATTTATCTTGCTTTACACAAGACTGGCTGTACTCATGTGCTTAAACTTTTAACTTCAACACCAGAATTAAATGGCAAAATAATCGGTAAGCATAACACTATATACGATGTTACAAAACAAGATTTGGGCGATCTTAATTCTAAAATAAAAGCAGGCAATATCCGAAATCCGTGGGATTGGTATGTATCGCTTTGGGCATTTGGCAGTATGGGTAAAGGTGGTTTGTATGATCAGATTGTAAAGAAAAGTTTTTATCGGAAACTAAATTACCCTGTTTCTTTTTTTACACCGGTTGAAGAATGGAAGCACGCTTATTCAAATGCAGAAGATCCCCAGCTTTTTAAAAAGTGGCTTAAGCTGCTGCTTGTTTCAAGAAGAAAAGATTTGATCGGTTATGGCCAAGGCCGCGCCGGAAGCATAATGGGATTGCTTACTTACAGGTATCTCGGGCTTTATTCATATAATTTTAAAAAACAAAGAAAAGTAATCAGCTCTTATCAGGAAGTATTTGAATTTGATAAACAAAATAATTTTCTTGATTTCTACATTAGAAATGAAAATCTTGAAAGCGATTTTAGTTTGCTAATGAACAAACTGGGAATCGAAACCGGGTTTGCGCAACAAATTTCAAACATTCCTAAAACCAATAGTTCTGTTCGAAAAAATTATAAGGAATATTACGATCAAGAATTAATGGAACTGGTTAATGAAAAGGAAAGATTAATAATAGAAAAGCATAACTATAAATTTTAAATGGCGCAAATATAATTTGCACTTCATCAATAAACTTAATGGCAGCATTCATTTCAAAATTCAAAAAGCTAAGCAAGAAAGAAGAAAACAAGGAACTGATAAAACATTCATTTGCCGCATTAATCGCGAGGATTGGTGGCGCCATTGCAGCATTTTTGATGAACCTGGTTGTTGCAAGATATTTAGGAGCAAGCGAGGCGGGTTATTTTTTTTTAGCAGTTACAATTACAACGTTGATTTCAACAATCGGCCGCATTGGCGCAGACCAAACTATACTCAGGTTTGTAGGTATTTACAGCTCCGCGTCTGATTGGAATAAGGTGCATGGTGTTTTACGCAAAATTATAAACTGGTCTAACTTAACAACTATTCCGTTAACTGCAATTATCTGCGTTTTTTCTAAACAAATTTCTGTATATATTTTTCATAAAGAAGAACTTCAATGGCCGTTGTTTTGGACATCATTATCTATTCCCTTTTTTACCCTGTATAATATATATGGCATGGCATTGCAGGGAAGAAAAAAAGTTTTACTATCGGTAACCGGCTTAAAGGTTTTAACGCCCGTATTTCTTATCATACTCATTTTAATATTTGCATTTAATGATGGAAAATGGGCATCTATAGGTTATACAATTGCCTGTTTTATCAACTTGATTTTTGCTTATTACTGGTGGAGAAAAAAGCTTCCACCTGAATCTGCAAGAGAAGCAATAGATTCTTCTGCCTTGTGGAAAAGTTGTGGGCCCTTATGGATCGTAGCTATTATGAACGTAATAACTACCTGGGGCGGCCAATTTATAGCAGGCATTTTTAATAACTCAAAGGAACTGGCACAACTTGCTGTAACCAGAAACACCACTATACTTGTTTCTTTTGTGCTTACCGCTGTAAATAATGTGAGTGCCCCCAGATTTGCAGTAATGTATAGCGAAGGGAAAATGAATCAATTAAAAAATTACGCAAGAAATACAACCTTATTAATGACGTTAGTTGCTCTACCTATCACACTTTTTTTATGGTTTTTCCCCGAATTTATTTTATCCTTTTTTGGAAAGGATTTTAAAGATGGCGCATGGCTTTTAAGAATTTTTTCTATTGGCCAATTTGTAAGTGTGATTAGCGGGTCTGTTGGATATTTATTAAACATGACCGGCCATGAAAAAGATATGCGAAATGTAATGGTAATTAATGCAGCACTTTCAATAGTGCTGGCGCTGATTTTAAATCCCATCTATGGAATTATAGGATCAGCCTTAGCATCGGCTATAAGTATTGCAAGTACAAATCTTATGGCAGTTGGGTACGTAAAAAAGCGATTAGGGTTTAGTACAATAAGCATCTTTGGTTTTAAATAACTGCATATTATTTATTTCACTTTGATGCTTACCTCATTTGTAACAGAACGTTTGAATATGGCAGAAATTAGTTTTGATTTGCAACTTTATTACATAAAATGCAGGCTTTATATGTATTTGTTCCAAAAGTTTTAAATGCGTAATCCTGCTTAAATTTTCATGGTGAAAAGTTTTATTAAAAATACACAAAGACGGTTTCAGAATAAGGT
Source organism: Parafilimonas sp. (assembly GCA_019247895.1). Taxonomy (GTDB): domain Bacteria; phylum Bacteroidota; class Bacteroidia; order Chitinophagales; family Chitinophagaceae; genus Parafilimonas. The sequence continues at coordinate 18,561 of JAFBAF010000065.1, forward strand.
CCAGAAAGAAGGTTCAGTATGGTTAAAGCCTTACCTTTTTCTGCTTGCCTTTTTACGGCCTGTATATTTCAATAAAGAATTTTTGTTGTTAAACGGATTAAGGCGAGAACCGAAATCCGGGCAGCAAAGTTTTATTTTTTTTACAGTACATAAAAGCGCATCAACATTCATTAAAAATACCATCATAAAACTCATTGGGCCAAGCCATATTACCGCTGTAGAGTTAAGTGGTTATCTAAGCAGGAAAAGGCAGGAAAAATATTATAACAATCCCGCTTTTATGAAAAAAGTATTATATAAAACAGGATACTTTTTTGGTGCTTTTCGTGCTTTTTATCCTTTTCCGGATTTGGATAAGTTTAAAATACTCCTGGTTTTGAGGGACCCGAGAGATGTGTTAACCTCTTTTTACTTTTCAACATTATACAATCATCCTTTAAGTACAAAAACTGTTTACGAAGAACGCAAAAAATATGAAACATATACAATCGACGAGTATGTATTGGAAACAGCGCCGGCGATGCAAAAAAAATATGCGGCTTATTGTAAAAATCTTTTAAATAGAAGTAATGTTCTTTTTTTAAAGTATGAGGATATGATAAGTGATTTCAGCAACTGGTTGCATACATTAAATTCTTTTCTTGAACTAAAAGATAATGAAGAGCAATTGCAGGAAATAATTGCAGCAACAACATTTAAAGTTGATAAAGAAGATCCAAAATCTTTTATTCGCAATATAAAGTCAGGTGACCATTTGAATAAATTAAAAACCGAAACCATTAATAAGCTAAACGAACTATTTTTTAATGAACTAAAAATGTTAGGATATAAAATATAAATAAGAAGCTGCAATGGAGCCGAAAATTGACTTAGTAATTGCTGGTGCCCAAAAAGCAGGCACTACATCTCTGAATAAATATCTTGCGCAACATCCGAATATATACACACACTTTACGCAGGAATTTGGCATGTTTGCCAGTAATGAAGATTTTGATAAAGGATTACAAAAAAACATCCGGGAAAATGTAGAAAAACAATTGTTAATACAACCTGGTAAAAACGTATTTATTGCAAAGAGAGTAGGTGTGATGTATAACAAAGAAATGATGCAAAAGATTTATCAATCTTATTCTGATTGCAAAATGGTAGTGATTTTAAGAAACCCTGTTGACAGAGCTTTTTCTGCATTCAACTATTGCAGAATGGCAGGCATGGAGCCTTATAAGAAATTTGAAGACGCACTTTATATAAACGATCCGGCAAGGTTCACCAATCCGAATTTTAAAAGAAACTGCGATTATATTTATCGAAGCAATTATCTTGCCCCTCTTCAAAATATGCAACTTATTTTCCCTGCAGAAAATATTAAGGTGTATATATTTGAAGAAATCGTAAAAAACTTAAAAGCGCCTCTAAATGAAATGGTGGATTCTCTTAACTTACCGCCTTTCGAATTTGATACGAAGAAGAATTATAATGAAGGAAGTGCATCGAGGTTTGATACAGTTTCAAAATTAACAGCGCCGGGAAACTTTAATATTTTAAAAAAAGTTTTTACTGTACAGCAACGGGTAAAAATGAAAGAGTATTTAAAAAAATTAAATTCAAAAAAGAATGCTTCTGCAAAAGAAACGTTATCTGAAAATACCCGTAAATATTTAGTTGGTATATTTCGTCAAGAAGTACAGGAACTTGAACAATTTTTAAAGCTTCCGGTTAAAAGATACTGGCCTGAATTTTTTACTACATCATGAGCAATTATTTTTTTAATTTAAAATATAAGGTTGCTAACAAGGTATCCAACTATCCGGGCTTATATAAAATGATAAGTAAGGGTTTAACCGGCCGTGATTGTTATACAACAAAAGATAGTGATATAGTTATTGACGGGCATCCGCGATCTGCAAATACTTATGCCACCTATGCTTTTAAAATCGCCCAAACCAAAGATTTAATAATTGCCAATCATATACATAAAAAATCGCAGTTTTTAACTGCAGAAAAGTACGGTATACCTGCAATTTTACTTATAAGAGAACCGATGGATTGTATTGCTTCAATGCTTATTCGTCAGCCAAAATACGATCCAACGGTATTGTTTGATGGTTACTATTTTTTGTACAACGGATTAAAAGACTCCAATGCGTTTGTTGTGGGCGAATTTAATGAAGTAATAAATAATTACGCTGAAGTTATTAAGCGTGTAAATAAAAGGTTTGACAAAAATTTTGATCTGTATTACAAAACAGAAGAAAATGAAAAACTGGTAAAACATATAGTGCAAACACAGGATGAATTAAAAGGCGCCAGCGATTATGATCAAAGGGTTGCTTATCCAAACGAAACAAGAAAAAAGGTAATGAATGATGTGAAAAAAAGGCTTCAGCAGGAAATATATAAAACTGACTACAGTAAATGTAAAAAGATATATGATCACTTCATGAACAAACAATAAGGTTTAACAGATCTGCAAAAACTGATAATGAAAAGCTCAAGAAAAATATTTATAAATACGTTACCTACAATTCAAACTTCTGGCGGCATACTTACATTTTTATTGGAATTATTATATGCGCTGGCTGATAACAACAACTCTCAACTGAATTACTGTCTCATTTGCTCCGAGATAAATGAACATCTTTTCATACCTTTTAAAAAATACAGCAATTTTTCAGTTAAAGTAGTAAAGGTTGATAACAGCAATCCGATAAAACGTATTTTTTATGAGCAATTTGTTCTGCCCAAATTTTTAAATACCCAAAAAAATGCGGTGGTTTTAAATATTTGTAATGTAGCCATGCTGCGGTGCAAAATTCCACAGATAACAATTATACAGGCGCAATTAAGTATTGCCAAATTAAGGAAAACCTTGCCTAAAGATGTTGTTTGCATAACTACTTTGCATAAAATTTATTATGATACATTCTTAGAAAGATCGATTCGAAAATCAACAAAAACAATTGCTATTTCAAATTACATGGTTCAGTTTCTTAAAAAATATGAGGATAAACTGGCTGTTATACATGAAGGGGTGAATTTTAACTTTTTTGCAAATCCTGATAAAAATATAAAACAAAATTCAAGGCCATATATTCTCTCCTTAAGCACTTTATTCCCGCATAAAAATATGAACAGGGTTATTGAAGCCTTCAGCATATTTATTAAAAGCACAAACCTTGATTTTGATTTGCTTATTGTGGGAAAAGATCCTGATGGCAGGCAAATGCCAAAGCTAAAAGAACTTGCCGAAAAGCTTGGTATAGCCAACAGGGTTATATTTAAAGGATGGATAGCTACCGATGAAATACCGGGTATTTACGCTAATGCAACAATATTTCTTTATTTATCAAGTATGGAATTTTTCGGATTGCCTGTTTTGGAGGCTATGGCTGCTGAAGTGCCTGTAATTGCAGCTAACAAAATGTCAATACCGGAAGTAGTGAATAATGCCGGCATTTTAGTGGAACCGGATGATGTAGAAAATGTATCAAGACATATTGAGCATATTGTAAAAAATGAACAGTATAAAAAAAACCTCGTTGCGGCGGGCAGGGAAAATATTAAAAATTTTGATTGGCATTTCACTGCTAAAAAATTTGAAACATTGTTTTTAAACGCTAACTAAGTATTGATGTATGGTTATTTCTGACGAGCATAAGTATGTGTTTATAGAAATGATTCGCACCGGCTCAACTGCTATTAGTGCTGAACTATGTGAGTACTACGGCGGAAGAAAAATATTGAATAAGCATTCATATTACCATGAATTTTTAAAAATTGCTAATAAAGAACAAAAAGAATATTTTGTTTTTGTAGGGTGCCGAAACCCGCTGGATATGGCTGTAAGCGGATACATAAAATACAAGAGCGATCACCTTGGCCGGTATTCTGATCCTAAGCAATGGAGGAGGAATGGAGGAACGATAACGGATAAAAATCTGAAGATTTATAATGACATCCAGAAAAATAATTTAAGTTTTAACCAGTACCTGAAAAAGTATTACAGGTTGCCGTACAGCAATACATCGGTTATAAATAATGAAGACGCGGATTTTGTAATCCGGTTTGAAAATATACAGGAGGATTTTAAAAAAGTATTGGGTTTGCTTAATCTAAAACAAATACGTGACATACCTATTAAAAATAAAACCGCAGCAAAAGATAATTTTTTAAGTTATTATACAAAAGATATTCAGCCTTATGCATTATTTATTTTTGGGCCTATAATGAAAAAATTTGGATACGGGTTTCCTGCAGATTGGCCAAAGCAAAAATTTGAGTTTATATCCAATACTATTTTTGAGTTATATACGATTGCCAAAAAAATTTACTGGCGAAGCACAAAAAGTAATTCAATGCCAGATTAAGCAATCATCTAATATATTGCACATGTATATTTGCTGAACATGGAACACCGCGATACACTTAAAATTCTTGGGATTGATTTTATAAATACGTCAACGCAGCAGGTAGTTAACATTTTAAAGAATGGTGGCCTTTTGGTTGTTCCGGCGGCACCTGCACTTATCAATATAAAAAAAGACCCTGCTTATTACAGCGCTTTGCAAACTGCGGATGTTGTAATACCCGATAGCGGTTACATGGCCTTATTATGGAATTTTTTTCATCACAATAAAATTAAAAGAATATCAGGCCTTGAATTTCTTAACAGTTTTTTCAAAGATGAAGATGTAAAAAAAACTTCAGCTTTATTTTTAGTCGATCCCAGGCCAACTGAAGCGCAGCATAACCTGAATTATTTAAAAAAATCAGGCTTTAAAATAGCTGATGATATGTCTTACCTGGCGCCAATGTATAAGAAAGATAAAGTAGAGGATCCCGAATTATTAAACATCATCGAACAGAAAAAACCGAAATATGTAATTATAAATTTAGGCGGTGGTACGCAGGAAAAATTAGGGGCGTATTTAAAAAATAATTTAAGTTATAAACCAGCTATCATTTGTACAGGAGCAGCTATCGCATTTTTAACAGGCCAACAGGCAAGCATACCCACATGGGGAGATAAACTATTTTTAGGCTGGTTATTCCGGTGCATCCAAAATCCGAAATTGTATGTACCACGATATTTTAAAGCTTTTCAATTAGCAATATTTATGTTTCGTTACGGACAGCAGCAGCCTCTTTAAACTTATTACGTATAAATAAAATAAGAAAAAAATCAATTTAGTTATGCAGAAAAAAGCTCTCGTTTGTGGTGCCGGTGGTTTTATTGGCGGGCACCTGGTTAACCGGTTGAAATCGGAAGGTTATTGGGTTCGCGGAGTTGATTTAAAAGAAAATGAATATGGCAACGGCAATTCAGATGAATTTATAGTTGGTGATTTGCGCGATCCGAAATTAGTTGAGGAAGTTGTTTCAGAGGATTTGGAGGAGATTTACCAGTTGGCTGCAGATATGGGCGGCGCGGGTTTTGTTTTCACAGGCGAAAATGATGCAGCCATCATGCACAACAGCGCCTTAATAAATTTGAATGTGTTGGAGGAAGCAAAAAATAAAGGCATTAAAAAAATATTTTATTCTTCATCTGCCTGCATGTATCCGGAATATAACCAGCTTGATCCTGACAATCCGAAATGTTCTGAGGATTCTGCTTATCCTGCAGCGCCGGATAGTGAATATGGCTGGGAAAAATTATTTAGCGAAAGATTGTATTTAACCTATCACCGTAATCATGGGCTTGAGGTGCGTGTGGCAAGGTTTCATAACATTTTTGGCCCGCAGGGAACCTGGGAAGGCGGCCGCGAAAAAGCACCTGCCGCAGTTTGCAGAAAAGTAGCATTAGCACCAGAAGGTGGCGTAATAGAAATTTGGGGTGATGGTAAGCAAACACGTTCATTTCTTATCGTTCACGAATGTGTTGAGGGTATAAGAAGATTAATGGAAAGCGATTTTATCGGCCCGGTAAATATTGGCTCAGAAGAAATGATTTCGATAAATGACTTTGCGAAAATGGTAACAAATATTTCAGGCAAAAATCTTTCAGTAAAAAATATAAAAGGGCCAACTGGTGTACGGGGAAGAAATTCTGATAACGCACTTATAAAAGAAAAATTAGGTTGGGCACCTTCGCAACCTTTAAAAGTTGGTGTTGAAGAAACATATAATTGGATAGTTGAACAAATAGCAAAAAAGCAAAAGCTTGAGTCAAAAACTTTGTCAATCGCTTAGCGATATTAAGCCGGTTCCTACTGTACATAATTTAGGCGAGAAATTTGTTTTTTTAAAAAACGAAGACACTCCAACCGCTGTTACACAATTTGCTTTTGGTAAATTAATGCCTGGCGAAGATGTTGAGTCGCATCTTCATCCAACAATGGAGGAATGTTTTTATTTTCTTAGTGGTGCGGGAGAATATACGGTTGATAATTTTGCATATATGGTAAAACCGGAAACTTTTCTCAGAATTCCTGCCAACACATTACACAGTTTAAAAGTAACGAGTATAACGCCTTTAACTTTCGTTTATTTCGGCGTTGCGGTTGATTAATTTTACATGCTGATTTCTTGCTTAAAGAAACTTCAAAACTTGTTGTATCATTTCGTCAAAATATTTGTATTATTTTTACTTCAAGCAAATCATCCACTTTAATGAGCTTTAAAAAATATGCCCATAAGCTGAACCTGCGTTTTTTATTTTGCTCTTTAATACTTCTTTTATTTATTATTCATTTGAATGCACAAGCCCCTGTATTAAATGTAACCAACAGCTATACACAACAATCGGTTTTATATAACAGCGATACGTTTGCGCATACCGCCTGGAAACCTGTTGTATATACAAACTCAGCTTATCAAAAAGCTGATCGTTCATGGTTACACCGTAAATTTTTTGAAGAACATTTATTGCAGGTGCAGCAACCGGGGTTTAATATTTTTGGCGACTTTGTATTTGATGAAGATGCAGGTGCAACAAAACGTGCAGTGCCTACAATATCCTCTTCAAATCAAAACCACGATGGCACTACAAAATTTAATTACATTAATACAAGAGGTTATTTTTTTGGTGGCAATGTCGGCGATAAATTTTATTTCGAAACAGATTTTTACGAGAACCAGGCAAGCTTCGCCGGTTATGTTGACAGCTTTATAAGAAAGACCGGCGTTATTCCGTTTCAAAACAGTTATAAAAATTTAAAAGCAAAAGGTTTTGATTACAGCTACTCAACCGCAAAATTGGTTTATACTCCAAACAAATATTTGCTGTTCAATCTCGGTTATGGAACAAATTTCATCGGCGACGGTTACCGCTCCTTGTTATTGAGTGATTACAATACGCCTTATCCGTATTTCCGCACTTCAATAAATATTGGAAGTGTGCAGTACTCGGTAATGTATTCACAATATATATCGAATGAAAACTCTTTTACATATGCAGAAGGCTATCCAAGAAAATGGGGGCAAACATATTTGGTCGATTGGCATGCAACCAAAAATTTTAATATCGGGATTTTTGATGCTGTTGTTTCTTCAATTGAAAATGTTGATCATGAGAAGGATTTTGGTGTAACACATTTTAGCCCGGTTATTTTTTTACATAGTTCCAAATCTCCATCAGGTTTAAAAAATAATGATGTGCTCGGATTGAATTTAAAATATACAATCATTCCGGCAGTTGATTTTTATGCACAAGTGATGTTGGATAATTCAGGCAGTGAAGATTGGGAAAAACGCTATGGTTACCAGATCGGTATTCGGGCAGGTAATTTATTTAAAATAGATGGATTAAACGCACAAGCGGAATTTAACACAGTAAGGCCTTACAGTTATGCTTCAGATACTATAACAACTGTTTATGCGCATGATGGACAATCGCTGGCGCATCCGCTTGGCGCAAATTTTAAAGAAGGTGTTTTTGTTGCAGATTATAGTTATAAAAGATGGTGGTTTAGAGCAGAAGCAATGGCAGCAAGATATGGCAATGATTCATCATCTGCTGCAGAAAACTTTGGTCGTGATATTTTTAAGCCATTATATACACACAGTAAAACAAATAATGTTTCAACAGACCAGGGTTTACTTACAAAATTGTATTACGGCGATATTAGAATTGCTTATATACTAAACAGGAAAACAAACATGCGGGTTGAAACCGGCGCTGTATTCAGAAGTGAAAAAAACAAACTGGATAACTATAAGGACGTGCAATTTTATATTGGTATCAGAATGAGTTTCAGAAAACTGATTTATGATTTTTAAAATCAAAAATTTGAAGAATAATAAGTATATAAAATTATCTTTTTTAGCTGCGTTTGTATTTGCTACAAGCCTTGTTCATGCACAACAAATTCCTTTAAACCAGGTAGTGCAAAACAGGTTTAGTGAAATGTTGTTGAATGCAGATTCATCTGTGTTTACAGGCTTCAGAGCACAGAACTGGCTTGAGTTGGAGCAATTAAACATTCTGCATAAAACCGAATTGCAGGATAGTGTTTTTGGTTTAAGCAATTCTTTAAACAGTAATATAACCCACACCAATTTTATTAGAGGCATTGGAAGAAATAGCGTGTTTACACTTGATCCATATGTTGATGCCGCAGTTGGAAAATCGAATGATAAAAGCGATGTGCTTACAAATTTTTCTGCAGGTATAAATATGCAGGCGCAATTCAATGAAAAATTTTCTTTTAATCTTGGTGTAACTACCAACGTTAATCAATACCCGAAATATTTAGACAGCGCTATTTTTTCTAAATATGATCGTTTCAATATTGCTTCAAACAAATACATTATTCCCGGCGAAAATGCAGGCACGCTGCATAACAATAACAGGTTCACGTATACAAATTTCAATTTTAATTTAACTTATACACCGAGTAAATATTTTTTAATTGCAGCAGGCTACGGGAAAAATTTTTTAGGCGATGGATACAGAAGTTTATTGTTGAGTGATAACAGCAATAATTATCCTTATTTGCGTTTGCAGGCAAGATTATGGAAGCTAACGTATAATGTTTTATATAATCGTTACACCAATAATTTTTGGTATGAAGTAAACGGAGCTGCGCAGCCAAAATACAGCACGATTCATTATCTCGGTTTTAATACAAAAAAGTTCCAGGTTGGTTTGTTTGATGAAGTAACGTGGCTTGCAAAAGATACCAATTTTACAAGAGGCTTCGATGTTCAATATTTAAATCCTTTGATCTTTACAAGACCATTAGAGTTTACAGTTGGCTCGCCTGATAATGCAATGATTGGTTTCAATCTTAAATACAAAATTTATAAAAAAGGATTCGTTTATGGCCAGCTTGCATTGGATGATTTAAATCTTAAAACATCGAAAGAACATCATTCGCAGTTTTATGGAAATAAATATGCATTACAGTTAGGCGTTTGGAATAATGATATTTTCGGTGTGAAAAATTTATCGTGGCGGCTTGAATGGAATGGTGTTCGTCCATATACTTATGGCCATGGTGTGGGCGGAAATATTAGCTTGAACTATACCAATTATTATCAATCGCTCACAGATCCTTTCGGTGCGAACTTTAATGAGTTCATATCGGTATTTGATTATTCAAACAATCGCTGGTATGCAGTGCTTGAAAATTTATATACAATACGCGGCGAAAATCCCGGTGTTGCATATAACAATGGGGAAGATTTGTGGGGCGGTGAAAATAATATTCCGCAGTTTGGCGTAAAAACAATGCAGGGAATAAAAACAAAATATTCTTATAACCAGTTAACATTAGGCTATCTTATTAATCCTTCAAACCGTTTAGGTATTGAAGCTAACGCAGCTTACCGCAGCAGGAAATCTTCTGCTGTGAATGAATCTGAATTTTATTTCAGCTTTGGTATAAAAACAAGTCTTTACAATTTATACCACGATTTTTAAAAGCCCCTATCATAAATGCATTTTAGTTTTTCTTACAATAAAAAAAAGGTATTGCAGGCCTTGCGCTATCATTTTATTGCGCAAAGGGAAATTCAGGTTTTGTTTATTGTTGTTTTATTGTTTGATGTTGTTTCTGCAGTTTTTTATTTCACCGGCAAAATAAGACCTGAGCCGTTTTTGTTAGGTGCTGTTATTTGGTTCTGTTTTTTAATTGCATTTTGGTATTTTATGCCAAATGCGGTGTATAAGCGTTCACAAACTTTTAGAGAAAGATTTACTATCTATTTTCAGCCAACTTATATAGCACTTGAAAATACTAAAGGCAGAGTAGAATGGCAATGGAGCAGGTTTGCAAATTATTTTGAAACGCCTTATTTTTTCCACTTATATTTTTCAACAAAATCTTTTTTTATTGTACCAAAAGATGAGCTTTCAAAAGAAGATCAGCAACAAATAAGAAACTTGCTAAATGAGCATATAAAAAGAAGGAAATGATTACAATTCTTTTTCCATAATAAAATGGGGTATAGTTACTTCTTCAAATTCCTTACTTGTTATTTTATAACCTAATTTTTCATAAAAACCGGTTGCCGTTTTTCGTGCATGCATTACTATCTTCTTAAATTTTCTGTCTCTTGCAATATTTTCCGCAAACTGTAATAAAACTTTTCCAATCCCTTTTCCCTGCAGGCCGGAAACAACAGCCATTTGCCGTAAGCGTAAAGTGTCAGGAGATGTTTGTGTAAGCAGGCAGCAACCTTCTAATTTATCATCATCAAAACAACCTATTAAAATATCGTCTTTTTCTTCCTGCAATTCATCATCATTAAAAGATAATCCCAGTGGTTTTCTTAACAGGTTTTGCCTTAAAGAAATCATTAAGTCGTAATCTTTTGAACCATGGTCAATGAGTTTTACAGCCATACGGAGGAATTTTCAGGGCGAGAAAATTACATAAAATTTTTAAAGAAAATATTCATCTGTAACAAAACTTTGGCGGAATAAAAGTGAAACAAAAACAATTGAAAAAGTTTATTTTTAAGTAAAAATTATATTTTTGCCGCGTAACAAAACTTTTAAAAATGTCAGACATAGCTACAAGAGTTAAAAAGATCATAGTTGATAAATTGGGTGTAGAAGAAGCAGAAGTAACAAATGAGGCTTCATTTACAAATGATCTTGGCGCCGATTCTCTTGATACAGTAGAATTAATCATGGAATTTGAAAAAGAATTTAATATTTCTATTCCTGATGAACAGGCTGAAACCATTACCACTGTTGGTCAGGCAGTAACGTACCTTGAAGAGCACGCAAAATAATTTTTAGCCTTAAGAAAGAATTTTAAATCCGCCTGTGGTATTATACTTTCAGGCGGATTTTCGCGTAAACCTTTTATATGTCAAAATACGACCGTGTTGTTGTTACCGGGATGGGCGGCTTAACGTCGATTGGTAATAACATTAATGATTATTGGCAATCGTTAATTAACGGCGTTTCTGGTGCCGACTATATTAAAAGCTTTGACGCATCAAAATTTAAAACCCGGTTTGCCTGCGCTATAAAAAATTTTGATCCCTTGAATTATATTGACAGGAAGGATTTAAAGAAAATGGACCCTTATGTTCAATTTGCGATAGCAGCTTCAGATGAGGCTATAACCAATGCAGGCTTTTCAAGTGGTAATTATGATCCTGATAGATTTGGTGTGATTTTCAGCAGCGGCATCGGAGGATTTTTAAGTTTTCAGGAAGAATGCGTTAGCTATGGCATAAGCGGCAGAAATCCCCGTTTCTCACCTTTCTTTATTCCAAAAATAATTTCTGATATTGGTGCGGGCTATATTTCAATGCGCCACAATTTAAGAGGACCGAATTTTGCCGCAGTCAGTGCATGCGCTTCCAGCAACAATGCAATTATTGAAGCTTTATATCACCTGCGGTTAAATAAAGCAGACATGATTCTGTGCGGCGGAGCTGAAATGAGTATTTGCGAAGCTGGCTTAGGCGGTTTCAGTTCTATGAAAGCACTGAGCGAAAGAAATGACGATCCAAAAACTGCAAGCAGGCCTTATGATAAAAACAGGGATGGATTTGTAATAGGCGATGGCGCAGGTGTTTTGATTTTAGAAAGGCTTGATCATGCTTTACAAAGAAATGCTCATATTTATGCGGAAGTTGCCGGTGGCGGTGCATCCGGTGATGCATACCACATTACAGCGCCACATCCCGAGGGAACGGGGGCTAAAAAAGCAATGCTGGCCGCATTAGACGATGCTTCTATGCACGCATCGGATATAGACTACATTAATACGCACGGCACATCAACACCATTAGGCGATATGGCTGAAATAAAAGCGATAAAAGATGTGTTTGCAGATCATATAAAAAATATAAATATCAGTTCTACAAAATCGATGACAGGTCATTGTCTTGGTGCTGCCGGCGCTGTAGAAGCAATAGCTTGTATTAAAAGTATAAATGAAGGTATCGTACCGCCTACTATAAACCATTTTACCGATGATGAAGAATTTGATGCAGATTTAAATTTCACATTTAATAAGGCGCAGCACAGAAAAGTAAGATCTGCGCTTAGTAACAGCTTTGGTTTTGGAGGCCACAATGCATCACTTATTTTCAAAGAATATATTGCATAAATTTCTTGCTTGACACAACTTTGGCTTAAATCAAGAAGCGATAGGGAGCTGGAAAAGCAGCTTAAGAACGTACTGGGAATAAAACCCGGTAACTACTCTTTATATTATACTGCACTAAGTCACCGTTCATTTAAAGAGAATGCAGATGAAAATAATGAGCGTCTTGAATATTTGGGAGATGCTGTATTAAGTACCGTTATTGCTGATTATTTATTTAAACGTTATCCGTACAAGGGTGAAGGATTTTTAACCGAGATGAGGAGTAAGATGGTAAATCGCCAGCAGCTTAACGAAATCGCTCTTAAAATGGGCGTGAAGAAATTAACTCTCTATAATAAATTCGATAATTTTTTAAAAGGAAGCCAAATATTTGGTAATACGCTTGAGGCACTTGTAGGAGCTGTTTACCTTGACAAGGGATACAAAAAAACACAAAGATGGATAGTCCGCCAAATTATATTACCGTATGTATTTGTTGACGATCTTGAACAAATAGATATCAATTTAAAAAACAGGTTAATTGGATGGGCGAGTAAGAATGGTAAAAAACTTGAATTTGAAACAATCCACGAAAAACTGGAAGGCAATAGAAGAATATTTACAATAGCAGTTGTATTGGAAGGAAATATTTTAGCGCAAGGTAAAGGATACAATAAAAAAGATGCGAGCCAGGTAGCTGCACAATCCGCGATCGAGATACTGGGACTTTAACTGTTTGAACAACTTAAAATAATTATTAAGCAAATTCGATGGATATGAAGATTGGAAAATTTTCTCTTACAACTACATTGTTGGTGTTGCTTTTTATTAATTGTTCAAAAGAAAATAACCCTGCTAAACTTAAATCATCTTCCGCAGGTAACTCTGTTGTTTCCCAGTCAGACATAACATTAATTCCGTTAAATGATCTTGGAAAAAATACTTATAAAGATTCTGTTGGGGGGTTATACCCTGGAGGTAAAAACAGCCCGTCTGGCACCTATGCCAACGATTTATTAAAAACAAGTAACAGCATTGCACCAATTGATTCTTTTGGTAATCCACATAAGCATGGCAGAATTGTATTTATTTCTTTAGGGGGAAGCACAGGTGGTCATAATATGACACAATTGAAGAAACAAACCAAAAACAACCCGCTCACTAATTCCAATCTTGTTTTATTAGATTGCAATAACGGTTATGGAGATGCCTCATTAAACAGCATTATGAATCCAAACGATTCTTATTGGGACCATGTAACTCAGATCATCCAGGGAGCTTATTCAAGCTACAGGCAAGTGCAAATAATTTATTTAGAAACTGATGATTCATCAATGCAAAAGTATTGGCCAAACAGACCCAACCTCGTTAAAAATGAATTAGAAAGTTGCCTGCGTGTTTTTAAACAAAAATTTCCTAACATAAAGATGGTTTACGTTTTAGGCAGAACAAGAACATTTGGCAATGAGGAACTCTGGAACAGAGAACCGTCTCCTTATTATTTTGGATGGGCTTGCAAGTGGGCAATTCAAGATCAGATTAATGGAGTGCCGGGCACACAATATAAAGGTAAAAAGGCTGTTGCACCAATGATAACCTGGGGTTGGTACCAATGGGCAGATACTACTCCCCGCAAGACTGATGGTTTTTATTGGCTGCAAAGTGAAACTTCTGATGGCTTGCACGCTACACCTGAAGGGCAGGATACATTAGCAACACGTTTTCAAAATTTCTTACTTACAGATAAGTTTGCAAAAATCTGGTACGCTGCACAACCAACTGGTTTTTCAAAATAAATTATTCTTATGTGTCAGCTTTAATTTCCTGGCAAAGCTCAACCAGCACACCATTTGATGATTTAGGATGTAAAAAACATATTAATTTATTATCAGCTCCTTTTTTTGGAATTTCATTTAATAGGGCAAAGCCCGCTTCTTTTAATCTCGATATTTCATCATAAATGTTTTCAACTTCAAAAGCAATATGATGAATTCCCTCTCCTTTCTTTTCAATGTACTTATTAATAACTCCATTATTATTTTCATCCTGTATTAATTCAATTTTTGTTTCACCGGTCTTAAGAAAGGCAGTTATTACGCTTTCACCATTAACCGACTCTTTTTTATAACATGAAGTATTTAGTAATTTTTCAAATAGCAAAACGGAGGCGTCAATGTTCTTTACAGCTATTCCAATGTGATCAATATTTTTCATTTAATGAATTTAAAAATAAACATAAAGAAATCCTCACATTAGTTTTACAAATGGAAGTTTATCTTTGCAAAGTATTTAATTTAAAATATGGAAACGCTAACAGAAGGAATTACGGCAAGTGAAAAGGCACAGCTAAAAGCAATTGAGCTAATGAAACAGGCAGGTATTGAAAATGCTTCATACTTTCTTCGTGTTTCTGTAGTTGGTGGCGGGTGTTCCGGGTTAAGTTATAAGCTTGATTTTGATAATGAGTTGAAAAATGCTGATCAGGTGTTTGAAACCAACCACTTAAAAATTGTAACGGATATTAAAAGTCTTCTTTATCTTCTCAATACAGAACTTGATTACTCTGATGGATTGAATGGTAAAGGATTTTTCTTTAAGAACCCAAACGCTTCACGCACATGCGGTTGCGGCGAAAGCTTTGCCGTATAATAGCTGATAATTAATTACAAGTATTTTATAAATCAAGCAGCCTTTACAAAAATGATTATGTCTTGATAATGCAGATGTTAAAATTTTTTTTAACAAATGTGTAATTATTACACTCCTGCAATATATATTTACATGTTTATTGTTTTTTAAATTAAAAACTGCTTGTATTATGACATCAAACCGATTGCTCAAAGCATTCATTTTATGCCCGATATTGTTATTATTTACATATATCGTTCAGGCGCAGAAGACAGTTACTGGAAAAATTACCGATGAAAAAGGCGGTGCCATTGTTGGTGCCTCAGTTGTAGTAAAAGGCGGTAAGTCCGGCACTACAACCGATGCGGCTGGTGCTTTTAAGCTTACTGTACCATCATCAACTACTACTTTAAGTGTAACATTCGTAGGCTATGAATCTCAGGATGTGGATATTTCATCTGCATCAGATATTACTGTTAGTTTAAAACCAGGCAATTCAAGTCTTACCGACGTAGTTGTAATAGGTTATGGAACTGCTCAGAAAAAAGACGTGACAGGTTCGGTCGTTTCGTTAAAAGCAAAGGATTTTAACCAAGGTGTCGTTAACGCACCCGATCAATTGTTGCAAAATAAAATCCCTGGGGTAGAAGTTACCAATAATAATGGTATGCCCGGAAGTGCCACCACTATCAAGATAAGAGGTAATAACTCTATTCGCGCAGTAAATAATCCTCTTTATGTTGTGGACGGGGTACCTCTCGACGGCAGAACAGCGAGGCCAAGTGTAAACTTGGGTACAGGCGGTTTTGGTACCACTCCGGACGATAACCCACTTCTATATATAAATCCTTATGATATTGCACAGATAGACGTATTAAAAGACGCATCTGCTGCGGCTATTTACGGGTCAAGAGGCGCAAATGGTGTTATCGCTATAACAACAAAAAAATCAACCATCCAGGGAACAAGATTAAGTGTGGGAACACAATTTGGATTTAATGCTGGTTATATGAAAAGGTTTGAGGTCCTTGATGCCGGCCAATTCAGAGACGCTTTACACAAATACTCATTAGACACGTTAAGCAACTCATTAGATCATGGCTCTTCTGTTGACGCCCTTGATGCAATAACGCAAAACACTTTATCTCAAACTTACAGTTTGGCTTTAAGTGGCGGAAATGAAGATGCACACTACCGGGCTTCATTTTTGGGATCTGGTTTGCAAGGCTTTATTAAAAATTCAGAACTTGATAAATACATAGGAACATTTTCGGGTGGGTACAAGTTTTTGGATAGAAGACTTAGCATTGACTTTAGCTTAATAGCAGGTCATATTACAGAAAACACTCCCTTGGTTTCTAACACTGCGGGATCACAGGGTAATTTAATTAGCTCTGCATTACAATGGAACCCCACAACTGATTTTAAGGATGCTAATGGTCAATATAACTTTCCTACAAATGGATCTGGAAACCCACTTGCGCTTTTGGAGGGATATTCTGATTTAGCTAATACAAACACTTATCTTGGGAACATATCAGCCAGTTATAAAATATTAAAAAATCTACAGTATAAATTTTTATATGCAATAAATCATTCTACTGGATCTAGAGCCACAAATATTGATGGATGGTTGCAAGGTATTAGTCCAATTACAGGAGCTGGCTTTGGAGTTACTTCAACTGCCGTGTTAACCTCGCAGGATTTTCAGCATACTCTCTCATACAACGCAAATTTAACCAGCAATGTAAAGTTGGATGCTGTAGCCGGCTTTGAATATTGGAAAACTAATTACCGAAATGCAAATTTCTCTGCATTAGGTTTTAATTTCAATTTGGATCAAAATAGCCTCGTTGGAGTGAATTACACCGATGTTCTGCAGAACGGAAAAACCCAGAATCTTCCGGGAATTTTTGTAGAACCCACAACCGAAATTCAGTCAGTATTTGGCAGGGTAAACTTAAACTTTCTTGACAGGTTCTTTATAACTGCAACATTAAGAGCCGATGGTTCAAGCAAATTTGGTGCGAACAATAAGTATGGATATTTCCCGTCTGTAGGTGGCAAGTGGCTGATCACTAATGAAGATTTTATGAAGAATAGTACTGTATTTTCTTCATTAGCCCTTAGAGCTTCATGGGGTATTACAGGTAACCAGGAGTTTCCGGCTGGTGCATCGCAGGAGCAATTTTCTTTCTCAGCATATAACACTGCCGGCCAGGTTAATGTTGCTAATCCAAATTTAAAATGGGAAAAAACTAATTCCTATAATTTCGGATTAGATTATAGTATTCTTAATAACAGAGTTTTTGGAAGTCTGGATTACTATAACAAGAATACCAGTGATATTTTATTTCAAAGCACTGCTATTCAACCAGCACCAGCATCTGTTTATTATATAAATCTTCCCGCCAATCTAATTAACAAAGGGTTTGAATTCTCAGTGGGTGCAACTATTGTTAATAAGAAAGAATTTAGCTGGGATTTAGGTTTTAATATAGCTACGAACGATAACAAGCTTACTAATTTCTATGCTCCGGGCACTAATACACCACTTCAGATCTTAACTGGCCAAATAAACGGACAAGGCGTATCCGGAACATTATCACAAATCATCACAAATGGCCAACCGGTAAATGAGTTTTACTTAAAACCATTTGGTGGATTTGATAAGAACGGAAACCAGGTAGGTCTCGACTCAATGCCATTGACCAGCGAAACACCAATTTTTGCAGGTGATCCAAACCCGCACACAATTTATGGTTTCAGCACTACGTTAAGGTTTAACAAACTTTCGTTGGTGGTAAATGCAGGAGGTGCCGGCGGCTATGTAATTTATAATAATACTGCAACGGATGTCACAAATATATCAGGTATAGTAGGTGGCAGAAACATTGATCAGGCTGCTTATAACTCTGCAGAGCGCCCAAGCAGCAGTGTTGGTGCATCAACAAGATTTTTGGAAAGCGGAAATTATTTTAAATTAAGAAATGCAACATTGAGATATGATGTGGGTAATGTTGGAAATTATATTCATGAATTAAACTTTTTCGTATCTGGAACAAACCTTTTTGTAATTACGAAATTTACAGGATTTGATCCGGAGGTAAATATTGATAAAAGTAATAATGGTTATCCATCAAGATCAATTGAATATATTCCTTACCCCACACCAAGAATTATAACTTTTGGTCTTAATTTTTCATTATAATAACAAACTAGTCATATGTTAAACAAGAATACGGCAATTTTTTTCTCTTTTGTACTACTGGCTTGCGGTTGCACAAAATTGAATGAAAATTTAGGTAATAATTTTACCAATCAACAAACTTCAACAGGCTTAGGTGCTGCCGGTACAGGATTAATCTTACAAGGCGCTTACGCGGATCTGGCTACACCTTTTAATAACCAGGACAGAGTTTTTTCACTTGAAGAAAATTCTACAGACGAGTCGTTAGTTCCTACAAGAGGTGGAGACTGGGATGATAACGGTGTTTGGAGGGTGATTCATAACCATACATGGAATGCAGACCATGACCAGCTTCTTCAAACATTTAATTTGCTGAATAAATTAAATTTTGATGCAACTAACGTACTTGCATTTAATCCCAATAAAGAACAGGCCGCAGAAGCGAGATTTTTAAGAGCTTATTCTTTATATTACCTTTTGGATCTGTTCGGTCAATATCCGTTTAGAAATCCCGGAGATAATCTATTAAATGCGCCAAAAGTATATTCAGGTGATAGCGCTGTTCAATTTATTATAAGTGAACTTACTGCCATACTGCCAGACTTGGACAGTAAAAATGATATGACAAAGGCAAACCCCGATGCCGCAAAAGCGCTTTTAATGAGATGCTACTTGAATCGCGGAGCTTTCAACAACCGTCAAAGCCCAACCTTTGATGCCGGGGACCTGCAACAAGTTATAACCTTGGGCAATGATATTATTAGCAGCGGTAAGTATTCATATATGTCTGAATATTTTGATAACTTCACTGCCGGCATTCAATCCACTGAAGGAATATTTGCATATCCAAATCATTCCGGTGTTAGCGCAAATAATAGTGGTATTGATGCACGCTGGATGATGACCTTTCATTATAATGAATATCGTAAGCAGGCACCAAATGCAGGCTGGAACGGGTTTTCAACTGTGAGTGATTTTTATAAAACATTTGGCGCAACAACGCCTGCTACTTTAACTCAGGCAGCAGATTCGTTTTTAGACGGACGTATTGGAATAAGATATAATAAAAATTCTACTCCATATTCAGGTATTCGTCCCGGAATGTTAATAGGCCAGCAATATGACGAAAGTGGAAAGCCATTGAAAGATAGAAAGGGTAATCCACTGGCATTTGATCCAAATATCTCTCCAGACATGATCGAAACAGGCTCTAATCTTGAAGTTACAGGTATAAGAGTAGCTAAATATGTTCCTGATTTTTCAGATCGTCCAGACACTTCAACAGTTGGCGCTTATTATTCATCTAACTCCGGTAACTGGTTGATGTTGATCAGGTATCCTGAAGTTGTGCTTATGGTTGCGGAAGCAAAAATGAGATCAGGCGATAATGCAGGTGCGTTAAGTATGGTAAATGCACTTAGAGTTGCCAGGCACGCAGCGCCATTACCTTCCATGACCTTGGTAAATACAGGTAATGTTGACGATCCAACTACTTTATTGGCTGAGACAGGCAGGGAGTTATATTGGGAATCTCTTAGAAGAACCAATTTAATTCGCTTTGGAGTATTCAATGTTTTGTGGCAATACAAACCATCAGATGATCCAAAGTATTTGCTGTTCCCAATTCCAAATCAGGCATTAGCAGCAAACCCAAATCTTAAACAAAATCCTGGATATTAAATCTAATTTGTTAAGCTTAAAAAAAGGTCATTTAAATGCATGACCTTTTTTTATTTTGTGACCATTAAGATATGCGTATTTTACTGTTATATGTTCTGCTTGGCTTATTTTTTATTTCGTGCCATTCAAAACAACAAATAACACTATTTACTTTACAGGAAAATACGGGAATAGATTTTAATAACAAGGTTACAGATGGCCAGCTCGAAAATGGTTTTACTTACCGTAATTATTACAATGGCGGCGGCGTTGCAACTGGTGATCTGAATAATGATGGTTTGCCCGATGTATTTTTTACATCAAACATGGGCGAAAACAAATTATACCTGAATAAAGGCAATTTTAAGTTTAGCGATATCACTTCAGCATCGGGCATTAAGCAAGACAATATGTGGAGCACAGGTGTTGTTATGGTTGATATAAATCATGACGGCTGGCTCGATATTTATGTTTGCAATGCCGGACACATGAAAGACCACAATCGCAGGAATAAATTATACATCAACAACCATAACCTTACTTTTACTGAAGAAGGCGCTAAGTACGGATTGGATATTTCTGCGTATACAACACAGGTTGCTTTTTTTGATTATGATCATGATGGCGACCTTGATTGTTTTATGATCGATAATAGTCCGATGCCGATTAATGATCTTGGCTATGTGAATCGGCGCGACCTTCCTGATAAAGACTGGCCAATTGCAGATTTTTTAAAGGGCGGCGGCGATCATTTATACAGAAATGATAACGGTCATTTTACTGAAATAACACAGCAGGCAGGCATTCATGGCGGCTTAATAAGTTTTGGTTTAGGTATTTCCATCGGCGATATCAATAACGATGGCTGGCCTGACATCTATGTCTCTAATGATTCTTATGAGCGTGATTACTGTTACATCAATCAAAAAGATGGAACATTTAAGGACGACTTTGAAAGTTGCTTTTCGCACACAAGCCTTTCGTCAATGGGCTCTGATATGGCAGATATCAACAACGATGGATATCCTGAAATTTTTACAACAGACATGTTGCCTGGTGATGATTATCGTTTGAAGACATTAGGCTCATTTGAAAATATTGATCTTTTACGCAAAAAAGTAAAGCAGGATTTTTATTATCAATACATGAAGAATTGTTTGCAACTGAACAATAAGAATGGAACGTTTTCTGACGTGGCAAACCTTTGCGGAGTGTCAGCAACAGACTGGAGTTGGGGTGCTTTGCTATTTGATGCAGATAATGATGGCCTGAATGATATTTATGTCTGCAATGGTGTAAATCGTGATGTGACTGATCTTGATTTTACCGACTTTTTTGCAAACGAAGAAGTGCAGAAGCTGGTATTATCCAATAATCAGAAAAATGTTGATCAAGTATTAAAGCATCTTCCGCAAAACCCCTTAATTAATAAAGCTTTTAAAAACAAAGGCAATTTAATGTTTGAAGCTGTTGGTAAAAGCTGGGGCTTTACACAAACCTCTTTTTCAAACGGCGCTGCTTATGCTGACTTAGATAATGATGGCGATCTTGATCTCATCATCAATAACGAGAACGGACCTGCATTTGTTTATAAGAACAATGCAAGGCAGCTTAATAAAAACCATTACGTTGCTGTAAAACTTAAAGGCGAAAAAGAAAACACCTTTGCTATCGGAAGCGTAATAAAGTTGTATGCAGGCAACCAGATTTTAAGTCGTGAAGTTATGCCCAGTCGTGGCTTTCAATCATCAGTAGATTATAAACAGATCATCGGTTTGGGAGATCTTGCTAAAATAGATTCGATGATCATTGTGTGGCCAAATCTTTCTTATTCAAAATTTATTCATCCTTCAATTGATACAACTTATTTTATTCAGCAACCGGATTCATCGAACGCTTACAGTGAACCAATGCTTTCAACAAATGTTTTAATTGATTCCGTTAATTCAAATTTTGAAAAGCATGTTGAAGATGATTATGTAGATTTTTATTATGAGCGAAATGTGCCTGAAATGCTTTCGCGTGAAGGTCCGAAAGCTGCAACCGGCGATGTAAATGGCGATGGCTTAACAGATGTTTATATCGGCGGAACGCAAAATCATCCCGGGCAGATCTATCTGCAAACAAAGGATGGAGAATTTGTAAAAAAAGATGAACCTGCATTCAGGCAGTTTTCAGATTTTGAAGATGATGCAGTTTTGTTTTTTGATGCAGATGGAGGTGGCGATCTTGATTTGTTTGTTGGTCCGGGCGGCAATAACAACCCGCCATACAGCAGGCAAATGCAGATAAGATTTTTTAAAAATGACGGCAAAGGGAATTTTACATTGGATGCGGCTGCATTTCCAAATAATGGTGTTGATATTTCAGTTGCAGAGGCATACGATTTTGATCATGATGGTGATTTAGACTTGTTTGTTGGTGGAAGAAATGAACCGCGTAATTATGGTGTTAATCCGCGCAGCTATATTTTTAAAAACGATGGCAAAGGCCATTTCACCGATGTTACAAGTACAATTGCGCCCGATATTGAAAATATCGGAATGGTTACAAGCGCTGCATGGGCAGATGTTACAGGCAACAGGGATAAAGAATTAATTATTTGCGGTGAATGGATGACGCCGGCCATCTTTCAATACAGCAACAATCATTTCGAAGAAATAAAAACAAATCTTTCTGATATGTTTGGCTGGTGGCTCAGTGTAAGCGTTGCTGATGTAAATGGTGATGGCAAACAGGATTTGATATTAGGCAACATTGGTGAAAATTTTTATCTCAATCCAAACAAACAAGATCCTGTTAAGCTTTGGGTGAATGATTTTAATCAGAACGGAAACACAGATAAAATTCTCACACGCACAGTTGGTGGGAAAGACGTTCCTGTTTTTCTGAAGCATGATATGCAGGATGAAGTTCCATTAATTAAAAAACAAAATTTGCAACACGCGGATTATGCAAAAAAATCTATCCAGGATCTGTTTCCTGCTAACCTTTTAAGTAAAAGCTTGATTAAGCAATTCAATTATACAAACTCATGTGTTGCTATCAACAATGGTAATGGAAACTTTAGGGTTGAAAAATTACCGGTGCTGGCGCAGATATCTTCTATCAATGCAATTAATTGCACTGATATAAATAATGATGGTAAGATTGATTTAATAATTGGCGGGAATGAAGATAATTTCTTTCCGCAGTTTGGAAGATTAGATGCAAGCTTTGGAAATCTTTTGATAAATGATGGCAAGGGAAATTTCACTTGCATGGATTGCACAAAATCAGGCCTTTCAATCCGCGGCCAAATAAAAGACATTAAAGAAATTGATTCAGGTAACAAAAAATATTTGTTGTTTCTCAGAAATAATGATTTTCCTGTACTATATAAAATTCATAACAATTAAATAATAAAGCTCATTCGCAATTGCTATAACTTATGATACAGTGTAAAAAATATGAGCTTTATGTTTTATTATACTTTGTATTATGCGCTGCCTGTTCATCCAAAAAAAATCTACCTGTATTTGAAGTACTCAATGCCAAACAAACAGGCCTTGATTTCGTAAACAAACTCACGCCAACAAACGATTTTAATGTTTTTCACTACATGTACTTTTATAATGGCGCCGGCGTTGCTGCAGGTGATTTTAATAACGATGGATTGATCGATCTCTTTTTTGCTTCAAACCAGGGACAGAATAAATTATATCTCAACACCGGCAATATGCATTTTAAAGATGTAACTGCCGAAGCGCATATTCCCAATGATGGCGGATGGAGTACAGGTGTTTCTGTTGTTGATATAAATAATGATGGCTTACTTGATTTGTATGTTTGCCGCGTTGGGAAATATGAAACGCTGAACAGTCATAACGAATTTCTCATCTGCAAGGGCATTGATAAAAATGGTGTGCCTTATTATGAAGATGAAGCAAAACAATTAGGCGTTGATTTTTCAGGCTTCAGTACACAGGCTGCTTTTTTTGATTACGATGGCGATGGTGATCTTGACATGTATTTGTTGAATCATTCTATTCATCAGAATGGAACATTCGGTTTGCGTTCATTGCTTATCAACACAAAGAGCGATGTTTCAGGTGATCATTTTTATAGAAATGATAACGGACATTTTACTGATATAACAAAAGACATCGGGATCAACAGTTCTGTGTTGGGTTATGGCCTCGGGCTTTCTATTGCAGATATAAACATGGATGGCTGGCCTGATATTTACGTTGGCAACGATTTTCATGAGAAGGATTATTTGTACATCAACGATCACGACGGAAGTTTTAAAGAAGAAGATTCAACAAGCTTCATGCATACAAGTCAATACACAATGGGTGTTGATGTTGCTGATGTGAACAATGATGCCCTTCCCGAAATTGTAAGCATGGATATGTTGCCTTCTGATCCTTACATTTTAAAACGATCATTGGGTGAAGATGAAAACGATTTGTTCAAACAAAAAATAAAATATGGCTATAGTTATCAATTTACACGTAATAATCTTCAATACAATCGCGGCAACGGCACGTTCAGTGAAGTTGGATTATATGCAGGCATTGCTGCAACAGATTGGAGCTGGTCTCCTCTGTGGGTTGATTTTGATAATGATGGTTTGAAAGATCTTTTTATTTCAAACGGAATTCCTAAACGCCTTAACGACATTGATTACGTGAATTACGTTTCAAACGACCAGGTACAAATGGATATACGATTAAATAATGCTGAGACAAAGGACATGTCGTTGATAGATAAATTCCCTGAAATTAAAATTCCGAATAAGTTTTACAAGAATGATGGTTTGCTTGAATTTACAGATATTGCTTCGTCCATAAAAAATGATCAGTCAACATTTTCAAACGGTGCACTGGCTGCGGATTTAGATGGCGATGGTGATTTGGATATTGTTGTTAATAATATTGATGCGCCTGCGATGATCTATGAAAATAAATCGAACGATAACAAGCAAAAAGATTTTATTGAATTTAAACTAAAAGGTACGCCGCAAAATATAAATGCTGTTGGTTCAAAAATTATTGTGTTTGCAAAGAATGATATCAGAACATATGAAAAGTTTCCGCTGCATGGTTTTTTATCAAGCGCAGAAATTCCAATACACATTGGTTTTAAAAATGCAAGCGTAGATTCTGTTGTGCTTATCTGGCCTGATAATTCTTATCAAAAAATAAACTGGCAAAGCGATACAGGAAAAATTGTTCGTGTCAATTATGCGGCGGGTCTTCCTAAGTTTGATTATGATGAGCTGAAAAAGTATGCCGTTAATCCTTCAAAACCCGTTGAAGATATTACTCATCAGGTAGACTTTAATTATAAACATGAAGAAAATGATTTCCCGGAGTTTGATCGTGAGCCATTGATACCGCACATGAACTCAACGGAAGGCCCTGCATTGGCAGTTGGCGATATCAATCATGATGGATTAGATGATGTATTTATCGGCGCTTCAAAATTGTATAAACCTGCTGTCTTTATTCAAACCTTATCTGGAAAATTTGCTAAAGCAAATGAGCCTGCTTTGGACAGGGATAGTGTTTATGAAGATGTGGATGCATGTTGGGCTGATGTAAACGGTGATGCTAATGCGGATCTTATTATTGCAAGTGGGGGCAATGAATATTTTGGAACGGATTCTAATTTATTGCCGCGTGTTTATCTGAATGATGGCAAGGGAAATCTTACACGAAAGTTCGATGCTTTCTCTAACATTTATACAACGCAGGCCTGTGTGGTGCCTTATGATTTTAATCATGATGGGCATGTTGATTTGTTCATCGGAAGCAGGGTTGTTCAATTTCATTACGGAGATACTCCGCAATCGTATTTATTAATGAATGATGGAACAGGGAAGTTTAAAGACGTAACGAATCAGTATGCAAAAGAGCTTATGAATGTTGGAATGATAACGAATGCGGTTTGGTGTGATATAGATAAAGATGGCAATAAAGATCTGATACTATCACTTGATTGGGGAGGCATTGTTGCATTCATGAATGATAATGGACACTTCACTAAAAAAGTTTTAACTGACAAACATGGCTGGTGGAATTTTGTTTATCCATGCGATGTAGATAATGATGGTGATGTCGATCTGGTTGCGGGCAACCTTGGTTTGAATAGCCGGTTAAAAGCAAACGATGCACAACCTGTGCGTTTATACATCAATGATTTTGATGATAACGGCAACAAAGAACAAATACTTACTTACTATCTTAACAACAAAGAAATCCCGTTTGCGAATAAAGATGAATTGCAAAAACAGATGCCTTCACTTAAAAAGAAATACTTATATGCCGGTGATTTCGCAAAAGCATCTTTGAGTGATATTTTTACGCAAAGCAAATTAAAATCGTCAACTACATTAACTGCAAACTGGTTTGCTAATACCATTTTTATAAACAATGGAAAAATGAATTTTAAGGCAGTACCAATGCCGGTGCAGGCGCAGCTTTCATCATACAGAACCGCGACTGTTGTTGATGCAAATGGCGATAACCTTCCCGATATTTTGTTAGGCGGAAATTATTACGATAATAATATTCAAATGGGAAGATATGATGCTGATTATGGAACTATATTAATAAATAAGGGCAATGACAATTTTGTTGCTACGTCATTAAATGGCTTAACTGTAAAAGGGCAGGTGCGTTCAATAAAACCGATTAAACTCATCAATAGCAAACAAGCCTTTGTGTTTGCGCGAAATAACGACAGCACTCTGATGATTGATTTTAAAAGCCAGCCGTTACACTAAACCAGTTACTTCAATAAATTTTTTATTTCGTTCAATCTCATTAATGCTTCAACTGGAGTTAAGCGGTTAATGTCGGTATTTTCAAGCAATTCTCTTATTGATGCAAAAGTTGCAGAGTGCTCATCAAATATAGAAAGCTGCAATTGATGCGATGCAATTTTTTTGATGTTGATGTTATGACTGCCACTTTGCTTTGATTCCAACTGTTTTAAAACATCATTAGCGCGATCAATTAATTGTGGCGGCATGCCGGCCATTTTCGCAACATGAATACCGAAGCTATGTGTGCTTCCGCCTGGCGCGAGTTTGCGTAAGAAAATAATTTTATTGCCAACTTCTTTATTAGTTATATGAAAGTTTTTTATGCGTGGAAATGTATTTTCCAGTTCGTTCAACTCATGATAATGTGTAGCAAATAAAGTTTTGGGAACGCACGATGAATTATGCAAAAACTCCGCAATGCTCCAGGCAATGGAAATGCCATCATATGTTGAAGTACCGCGGCCAATTTCATCAAGCAATATTAAACTGCGTGATGAAATATTATTGATGATACTTGCAGTTTCATTCATTTCTACCATGAATGTACTTTCGCCACCACTTAAATTATCACTCGCGCCAACGCGTGTAAAAATTTTATCTGTTAATGGAACTTTTGCTTCATCTGCCGAAACAAAACTGCCCATGTGTGCAAGTAAAGTAATTAATGCGGTTTGTCGTAACAAAGCGCTTTTGCCGCTCATGTTGGGGCCGGTAAGAATAATGATTTGTTGTGATGATGGATCAAGCAAAATATCATTTGAAATATATTGCTCGCCTGGTGCTAAATTTTTTTCAATAACTGGATGCCGGCTTGCTTTTAAATGTAATTCATTGCCGTCATGCAATTGAGGCTTTTTATAATTATATTGAATTGCATTTTGCGCGAAACAACATAAACAATCAAGAATCGCCAGCACACTTCCGTTGTTTTGAATCGGCGCAATAAAATCTTGCAATTCTGTTAATAGTTTATCATACAACTCCGTTTCAAGTTGTAAAATTTTATCTTCTGCGCCTGTAATCTTTTCTTCATATTCTTTAAGTTCAGCTGTTATATAACGTTCCGCATTTGCCAAGGTTTGCTTGCGCATCCATGTTGCAGGCACTTTGGTTTTATGTGAATTGGTTACTTCTAAAAAATATCCGAACACATTATTAAAACCAATCTTCAATGTTGTTATGCCTGTTATTTCTGCTTCGCGTTGTTGAATGTTGATGAGATATTGTTTGCCACCATTTGCAATTTCTTTTAGTTCATCCAAATCTTTATTAACACCTTTTTTTATAGCGCCGCCTTTATTTACAGCAACCGGCGGCACTTCTGTTATTTCATTGAATATTTTTTCTGAAATATAATTGCAAGCATTTATCGAAGCTGCTAATCTTTTTAAATATTCGTTGTTTGATGCGCTGCATACAGTTTTTATTTGTTCGGTGTATTGCAAGCCTTTTGCAAGCTGCATTACATCTCTTGGGTTAATTTTTTTTGTTGGGATCTTACTCACCAATCTTTCAATATCGCCGCATTGTTTTGTTAGTTGCTGAATTTGTTTTCTAAGATCAGTTTGCAAGATGAGGTATTCAACAGCGTTTAATCTTTCATTAATCTTCTTAGCATCTTTCAAAGGCAAGAGCAGCCAGCGTTTCAGCAAACGAGCCCCCATAGGGCTTACGGTATTATCCAACACTTTTAATAAACTTAACTGTTGATCATTACCTGTATTTACTAACTCCAGATTGCGAATGGTAAAACGATCCATCCACAAATAATCTTCTTTCTCTAACCGTTGAATGTTTGTGATGTGCTGAAGATTGGGATGCTCGGTTTCTTTTAAATAATGCAACACTGCGCCGGCAGCAATAATGCCGCATTG